>CANHPJ010000042.1 GCA_947462515.1 Bacteroidota bacterium
TTTAATTTCAAGATTTTCAATAATAGCTTCAATAATCAATTCTGTTTCAGAAAAATCTTCCAGACTTTGCGCATATTTTATGCGGCTTTTAATTGTTAGTGCCTCATTATCAGTAATCTTTCCTTTTTCTGTCAATAAAGCCAGTGTCTTTTCTGTTGATGATTTTGATTTTTCAAGTGCAGCAGTATTTGTATCGAATAATATTACCGAGTGGCCTGCTGTAGCTGCTACCTGAGCTATGCCTGAACCCATAGCTCCCGAACCTAAAACTCCAATTTTTTTCATTTTTTAATGTTTATTATAGTTGTTCTAAATGTAACCTGCTATCTTATAAGTTATTACGCCAATTATTTCATGAAAAAAGCTGTTCCAGTTTAACAAAACTTCTGCTTGAGGAATTATCAATTTAGATGGGATAAATCGTTCTCTTTCATTATCTCTTCCCGGCGAATATATATCAACCATTAAGCCTTCTTTTTCAAAGCATCCTTTCGATCTTCTCATATGCAAGCCAGAGGTTATAAGTAATATTTTTGCATTGGACAGGCCTAATTCAGATAATTTAATTTTAGTGAATTTGGCATTTTCATGAGTGTTATTTGAAACTGTTTCGGTATAAATGTCGTGTTCCGGAAGTCCTATGATTTTTACCAGGTAACGTTTGAGTATTGCCGCTTCACTTTTTTCAGGATATGTAATGCTCCCTGATCCTCCACTTATGAAAATTTTATTTATGAAGCCTTTTTTATAAAGCTCAATCGCCTGAGTTATACGATTGACATTACTGTTAAATAAAATACGGTCGGTGTTTTCATCGTATGCAATCATACCACTTAAAACTATACCTATTTCATATTTTTTGAGTTTGTTTTGTGATTTGCATTCTAAATCCTGCCAAGAATGTGTACAAACATTAAAAATATATGGATTTGTGAATGTTAAAAGGAAAATAAAGGAAGACCAAAGAAATATTTTCTTACGAATGGGATGTCTTGTAAAAACTGCAAATGCAAGCAAAGTGATAACCCAAATTAGTGGATTAGTCAAAAAAGAAAGTATTTTGGAAATGATAAAAAACATGCATTTTTTGACACAAATATAATTAATTGATTTGGGAAATTCTCAGTAAAAGCAAAATGCCAGTAGTTTCGCTTTATATTCCGCTCTATCATGTTGAAAACCTTTTAAGGTTATAATTGTACTTCTCAGTATCCTGTTTTTTGCGTTTTTTTTAATTACCAATAGAAATGTCCATCAGCCCAAAAATTACAAATCAATTTTGAAAAAACATGATTTTTTGGGATACAATAGAAAAGATCCTCTAATAAATTGTATTCAGTAAATTTTTTTGGAATCCAGCCAGTCAGTTACTGCTTTTTGATATAAAACATGGAATTGAATTGTGTTTATTAAGCCATCACCAAAATTCTTAAGCAATAAAAACCTAATCTCAATTTTAATTCAATTGAACATTTTGGCTAGATTTTTTTCGTTTAATAAATTATGTCCCGCTCCTATTAAGTGAAGTTTTAAAAGCCTCGAGTCAATTTTTTTTGCGAATTTTTTTGCTTTTTTGGCCGGAATAACTTTGTCGTAAATGCCGATATATAAATCAAGGTTAATTTTGTTTTTTTCTATCGTGATTTTAATATTTTTCGCATCTGTAAAAATGTTTCTATATGTCATCCATACTTTTTGAATAAACTTTCTTTTTTGCTTGTTTTCAATGTTTATTAAGGCAAACTGATGCAGCTTTTGGTCAAGTAGTTTGCTTTTTTTAAGTGCGTTTAAAATCGGAATTATCAAATCGCCCCCACTTATGAAACCTTTGTATATAATTTGTCCAAAAAATGTAAAGTTTAAGGCTTTTATCCAATAATTGTTTTCCAATCCATCGGGCGCAAATAGTTTTAAAGTTTTGATTTTTTCAGGAAATAATTCCAATAAAGAAAAAGCTACTCTTGCTCCAATGCTATAAGCAAATATAGAAAAATCAGATATCCCTATAAGATTAAAGAGGTCTTCAAAAATTATTTTAAGATCTTCCTTTGTAATACTTTGAGAGCTATTAAATCTGCTTTCTCCATGATGAAAAAGGTTAATAGAAAGGATTTTGAATTCTTCACCAAAATACTTTTCAAAAATTTTGAAATCGTTTGCATGTTGTCCAAAGCCGTGGAAAGCAACTATCCATTTGCTTCCTTTTCCGAAAACAAAATATTCTACCTGGTGTCCGTTGCTTGATGAAAATAAGGGCATAAATAGATTTTTTAAATTACTGGCTTTTTACAATTTCTATACGACATCGTTTTGCGAAATTTATTTTTGGTTAAAAATTATAAAAATACCTCATTAATTCGGTCTAAAAATGTAAATTCGCGAGTTTAAGTTTTTAAAAATTCATCTGTTAAAAATATAAAAGATGCCAAAAGATAACTCTATAAAATCGGTATTAATTATTGGTAGTGGTCCAATTATTATTGGACAGGCTTGTGAATTTGATTATTCTGGCTCTCAAGCTGCTAAGTCGCTCAGGGAAGAAGGGATAGAGGTAACGCTGATAAATTCGAATCCAGCAACCATCATGACAGATAAAATTACCGCTGACAATGTTTATTTGCTGCCTCTAACACCAAAATCAATTAGTCAAATTCTAGAAAACCATAAAATTGATGCTGTCTTGCCAACTATGGGAGGTCAAACAGCATTAAATTTGGCTATAAAATGCGATGAGATGGGATTGTGGAAAAAGCATGATGTTAGAATGATTGGTGTTGATATAGCTGCCATTGAAGTTACCGAGAATAGGGAAGCATTTAGGGTATTAATGGAACAAATTGGAGTTGGCTGTGCCCCTTCAAAAATAGCTACCTCATTTTTAGAGGGTAAAAGTGCAGCTCAGGAATTTGGCTTTCCGCTGGTTATCAGGCCTTCATATACCCTGGGCGGTACAGGAGGAGCTGTTATATATTCAAAAGACGATTTTGAGGCTGCCCTAACAAGGGGGCTACATGCCTCCCCAATTCATGAGGTTTTAATTGACAAGGCGGTTTTAGGATGGAAGGAATATGAATTAGAACTATTGCGTGATGGCAATGACAATGTGGTAATTATTTGCTCTATCGAGAATTTCGATCCTATGGGAATTCATACCGGAGATTCCATTACGGTAGCACCTGCTATGACACTTTCTGATACCACCTTTCAGATTATGAGAGATATGGCCATCAAAATGATGCGTTCCATCGGGAATTTTGCAGGTGGTTGTAATGTGCAGTTTGCTGTAAATCCTGATGATTCGGAAGATATAATCGCCATAGAAATAAATCCAAGGGTATCTCGCTCTTCGGCACTTGCAAGCAAGGCAACAGGATATCCGATTGCAAAAATAGCATCTAAACTTGCTATCGGCTATAATTTAGATGAATTGCAGAATCAAATTACAAAAACAACATCGGCCATGTTTGAGCCTACTTTGGATTATGTAATTGTGAAAATTCCCAGATGGAACTTTGATAAGTTTAAAGGTGCTGACCGCCAGTTGGGTTTCCAGATGAAGTCGGTAGGTGAAGTGATGGGAATAGGGCGGTGTTTTCAAGAGGCCCTTCAAAAAGCATGTCAATCCCTCGAGATTAAAAGAAATGGTTTAGGAGCAGATGGAAAAGAACTGAAAAATCAGCAGGAGATATTAAATAGTTTGGAAAAGCCAAGTTGGAATAGATTGTTTCATATTTATGATGCTTTTAAATTAGGAATTCCTTTCAAAACAATTCAAAAATTGACAAGAATTGATGCTTGGTTTCTGACCCAAATAGAAGAGTTAGTTGTGCTTGAAAAAGAAATTGAAAAATTTAACCTCGAAAATATTCCTCGTGACTTATTGCATGTTGCCAAGCAAAAAGGATATGCAGACCGTCAGATTGCTCATTTATTGAAATGTTTGGAGAGTGAGGTTTTCAATAAACGCAGAGATTTAAAAATAAACAGAGTATATAAAATGGTTGATACTTGTGCTGCAGAATTTGAAGCACAAACGCCTTATTTCTATTCTACCTTTGAAGATGAAAATGAAGCCATACCATCAGATAAAAAGAAAGTAATTGTACTGGGTTCAGGGCCGAACAGAATAGGGCAGGGAATAGAATTCGATTATTCTTGTGTTCATGGAGTTTTGGCAGCTAAAGAAATGGGTTATGAAACGATCATGATTAATTGTAATCCCGAGACGGTTTCAACTGATTTTACCACCGCAGACAGGTTGTATTTTGAACCGGTTTTCTGGGAACATATTTATGATATCATTTTAAATGAGAATCCTGAAGGAGTCATCGTTCAGCTTGGAGGTCAAACAGCTCTTAAATTAGCGGAGAAATTGGATCGCTATGGAATTAAAATTCTTGGTACAAGCTATAAATCTCTTGATTTAGCCGAAGACAGAGGCAGTTTTTCTAATATTCTTAAGGATAATGGTATACCATATCCAAAGTTCGGTGTTATTGAAAATGCAGAGGAAGCAGTGGAGCTATCCAAAGAGTTAGGTTTTCCTTTGCTTGTTCGCCCATCTTATGTGCTTGGTGGTCAGGGTATGAAAATCGTTATAAATGAGGAGGAGTTGGAACAACATGTGGTTAATATTTTAAAAGATATTCCCGGCAATAAGGTGTTATTAGACCATTTTTTGGATAAGGCCATTGAAGCTGAGGCAGATGCTATCTGCGATGGTGAAAATGTATACATAATAGGAATAATGGAGCATATTGAGCCTGCAGGTATTCATTCAGGAGACTCCTATGCAGTTTTGCCTCCTTTTGATTTAAGCCAAGATGTAATTAGTCAAATTGAAGCCCATACCAAAAAAATAGCCTTAGCTCTTAACACTGTAGGGTTAATAAATATTCAGTTTGCTATTAAAAAAGGTATTGTTTACATTATTGAAGCAAACCCAAGAGCATCCAGAACGGTCCCTTTTATTGCTAAAGCATACGATGAGCCATATGTAAACTATGCAACAAAGGTTATGCTTGGAGCGAAATTAAGCGAGTTTAATTTTAATCCCAGAAAAAAAGGTTATGCCATAAAAATACCTGTATTCTCTTTTGATAAGTTTCATAATGTGAATAAGGAGCTTGGTCCTGAAATGAAATCCACAGGAGAGGCAATTCAATTTATTGATGACTTACATGATGAGTTTTTCGTCAATATTTATTCAGAAAGAAATTTATATCTGAGTAAATAAATCGTTTTTTCTGATCTTGAATCCTGGTATTGGAAGTTGAGGTTTTAAGAAATTATTTCCTCATGTAAACTTTCCGCTACTTTTATCGGTTTAAGTTAGCAGCTTATTGATTTCAAAGACACTAATTTATTAATTGAAATGATTTTATTAAGTATAATAGGTTTCGCAAGGACTGTGCTCATTTTGATAGGGATATATTTTGTATTCAAGATGGTAGCTCGTTTTCTTTTGCCTATTTTGTTGAAGAAAATGGTTGAACGTGCAGCGCATAACATGGCAAATCAGCAAAATTTCAGTAAAGAGAGGATGAGAAAAGAAGGTGAAATAAATGTAGATTATGTTCCAAAAAAAGGGAAAAAGATGGATGATAGTGACGGTGAATATGTAGATTATGTTGAAATAAAATAACAGCTATGAATAATATTACTTTTAAAAGTATAATACCCTATTTAACTGCTCTAGCAGTTTTTGTTTTTCTTTCTATAATTTATTTTAGCCCGGTATTTAAGGGAAAAGAAATCAAACAGGCTGATATTATAAATCACCTGGGAATGTCTAAAGAAATTTCAGATTTCAGGAAGGTAAACCCTGATGTAGAGCCCTTGTGGACAAATTCTATGTTTGGTGGGATGCCTGCATATCAAATTTCAGTATTATATCCCTCAAACTTGGTCTCTAAAATCAATACTTTTTTAACTCTTGGCTTACCTTATCCCGTTGCTTTTTTATTTTTGAATTTGTTAGGATTTTATATTCTATTGTTATGTTTAAAAATAGATCCATGGCTTAGTCTGGTAGGTGCTGTCGCTTTTGGTTTCTCTTCCTATTTCTTCATCATTATAGAGGCAGGACACAATGCTAAAGCTCATGCCATGGCTTTTATGGCTCCCGTTTTGGCAGGTGTTATTTTAACTTTTAGGGGTAGATATATTTTAGGAGGTAGCCTCACCGCTTTATTTGTAGCTCTGGAGCTATACGCCAACCATCTTCAAATAACGTATTATTTAATTTTGTTGCTTTTAATTTATGGACTGTTCGAGTTAATTAAAATTGTAAAAGAAGGACAATATATTCACCTGCTAAAAGTTTCCGGTGTGTTTATACTGGCGCTTGTTTTAGCTGTTGCGAGTAATACTACAAGTCTTTTTGCAACCTATGATTATGGAAAATCTACTACCCGCGGAAAAACCGAATTGACTATAAATACGGATGGTTCTTCCAATGCCGGTAATGTAACATCTGGTCTTGATAAAGATTATGCTACCCAGTGGAGCTATGGTATAGGCGAGACAATGACATTTCTGGTACCTAATTATAAGGGAGGAGCATCTGGAAGAATATCCCAAGGTGAATCAAAGTCTACATTAAAAAAGGTTGATCCACAATTCAGACAAAATATTGGTCAAATGGATCAATATTGGGGCGATCAACCATTTACTTCCGGCCCATTTTATATGGGGGCTGGTATAATGTTTCTATTCATTATTGGCTTGTTTTTCGTAAAGGGAAATTTAAAGTGGGCATTATTAATTGGTACTATCTTTTCAATAACACTCGGGTGGGGTAAGAATTACATGGTTTTGACAGAGTTTTTCCTTGACCATTTTCCTGGTTATAATAAATTTAGAGCTGTGTCAATGATTCTAGTAATAGCTGAGTTGACTATTCCTTTGTTAGCAATTTTAGGTGTCAACAAGTTGCTAGACAGGTCGATAGATTTTAGTGAACTTGTTAAAATCCCTCTTCTAGATAAAAAAATTCCACGAAAGTATTTTGTGTTGATTTCTTTTGCTTTAACTGGAGGTTTAGTGTTTTTAATGTATTTGCTGCCAGATACATTCAATACGTTTTTTAAAGTAGGCGAATATGATGAAATATATTCTCAGATTGCCCCAGGTAACACAGCAGAGACCGCTCAAAGTTTTTTGAGTAATCTTGAAGTTGCCAGAATTCAGATTTTCAAGTCAGATGCCATAAGATCATTTTTTATAATTGCCATTATTTTTCTTTTGATTTGGTTTTATATTCGATCCACCATAAATAAGTCTTTGCTTATTTCAGCCTTACTACTGGTTACCATAGTCGATTTGTGGAATGTGAATAAACGCTATTTGAATGATGATAATTTTGTAAAAAAAGCTGAAGCACAAAACCCTTTTGAGCTGACTGCTGCGAGTGATTTTATTTTGAAAGACAAAGATCCGGATTATAGGGTTTTGAATATCAGTGTAAGTACCTTTAATGA
Organism: Bacteroidota bacterium; assembly: GCA_947462515.1. Lineage (GTDB taxonomy): Bacteria > Bacteroidota > Bacteroidia > JACCXN01 > JACCXN01 > CANHPJ01. The sequence continues at coordinate 7,482 of CANHPJ010000042.1, forward strand.
TGCAAGTACTTCTTATTTTCATAAATCTATTGGCGGTTATCATGGAGCAAAGCTAAAAAGGTATCAGGAATTAATTGACTTTCATATTTCCTCCAACATTCAAAATGTTATCAATACATTGAAGGCCAATCCAAGTGATTCTTCAATAAATACTACTCTGGCTAATCAGGGCGTTTTAAATATGTTAAATACAAGATATTTAATTTATAATGCTCAGGCGGAGCCACTAAAGAATTCATTTGCCTTTGGCAATGCCTGGTTTGTTAAAGACTATAAGTTGGTTAAAAATGCCGATGAGGAGATTCTTGCTCTGGGAAAAACTGATTTGTTAAAAACTGCTATAGTCGATGAGCGCTTTAAGGATGAATTAGCTGGTTTTAGAGACAGTTTTGATAGTACTTCAAAAATAGAGCTTGCCAATTATCAAGCTAACCACCTTACTTATAAATCCAAATCAAAAATTGATAATTTGGCGGTTTTCTCAGAAATATATTTTTCAAATGGCTGGAATGCATATATTGATGGCAAATTAATGCCGCATTTCAGAGCTAATTATGTTTTAAGGGCAATGAAGATTCCTGCCGGAGAGCATAAAATTGAATTTAAATTTGAGCCTAAACTGTATTCATGGGGAGAAAAGATTTCGTTGATAAGTTCATTGATTTTAATTTTTTCGTTGCTTTTTGCTCTTGCAATTGAAGTTAAAAACAAGATTAAAACAACATGAAAAAAGTCTTGATTATAACTTACTATTGGCCACCAAGTGGAGGAGCAGGCGTGCAGCGTTGGCTAAAGTTTGTTAAGTATTTAAGAGAGTTTAATTGGGAGCCTATAGTTTATACCCCAGAGCATCCCGAGATTCCTGTAATAGACGAATCTCTTAATAAAGATGTTCCAAACGATATAACCGTGTTAAAAACTCCTATTTGGGAACCCTATGATTTTTACAAAAAAATAATAGGCAAAGACAAAAATGAGAAAATAAGTGCGGGTTTTTTATCTGAAAATAAAAAGCCTAAACTAACTGAAAAGATATCTGTTTGGATAAGAGGAAATTTTTTTATTCCAGATGCCCGTAAATTTTGGATCAATCCATCTGTTAGTTTTTTGTCTGATTATATAAAAAAGAATGAAATTGATGCTATAGTCTCAACCGGGCCGCCCCATAGCATGCATTTAATAGCTTTAAAGCTAAAGGATAAGTTTAATATTCCTTGGGTGGCAGACTTCCGAGATCCATGGACGAATATAGATTTTTATAAGGATTTGATGTTGACAAGTTTTGCTGATAGAAAGCATAAAAGGCTTGAAAAAAAGGTTCTTACAACTGCAGATGCAATTTTAACGATTGGGAAAACCATGAAAGATGAATTCGTCGGTTTAGGAGCAAAAAATGTAGTGGTCTTGACTAATGGTTTTGATGAGCAAGACACCTCGTCAACTTTAGGTATTGTTAAAGATGAAAAATTTAGCCTAGCGCATATTGGTTCGTTTGTTAAGAGTAGAGACCCTCTTTTTTTATGGCAGGTTCTTTCTGAATTGGTTGCTGAGCAGACCGGTTTTGCAGATGATCTTGAGATTAAGTTAGTAGGAAAGGTTGATTTTAGTGTTCTGGAAAATATAAAAAAATACAGATTAAATTCCTATGTTAATAAGATTGATTATCTTCCACATCAGGAAGTTATAAAGGAACAACAAAGGTCACAAGTCTTGTTGCTATTACTTAATGATACGCCAAATTCGAAAGGTATTTTAACGGGTAAGTTTTTTGAATACCTATCAGCGAAGAGACCGATTCTTTGTATTGGCCCAATGAATGGTGATGCGGCTGAAATTTTAAATGAAACCAAGTCTGGCAATATTGTTGAATTCGAGGATAAAATAAATTTAAAAAAAGTAATACTAGATTATTACAGAATGTATAAGAATAATGGACTTGAAATAAATAGCGAAAACCTAGAAAGTTTTTCCAGAAGAAATATAACTGGAGAATTGAGTAAA
>CANHPJ010000043.1 GCA_947462515.1 Bacteroidota bacterium
AACTAAAGGAAAAATAACGCGCATCTACCCCAAATCCGCAGGTGAGGTCAATGAAGCCATTACCAGAAAACAATTCGGACTTATATTTTGCTGTAACTTCCGATGAGCACTGTTCCATGGAGATGCCGGCAGGAAAAATTACAGCAGGAATTTTAGCCAATTCAGGGAGTTTATCTTTGGCTTTTTTGCGGCCTATTATTTGTTCAATGATTTCCTTTACCGGCAGATCCTTGCGTTTCGAAAGTTTCAACAGCAATGCCTGAGGGTCGGCATTTAAATTAGTACTTATGATTTGCTGAATTTCAGGATCCTGAATATTTTTCATTTTAACCCTTTTTTAAAAAATGAAATTATACATAAAACCGCATAAAAGGCAGTTTTTATTGAAATTCAATCATAAAAATTATTTTACCTTTACGCTCTATTAAAAATTGACATGCAAGAAGAGATCACAAAGGCTATTGAAATACTTAAATCGGGCGGCACGATTTTATATCCTACCGATACCATTTGGGGTATTGGATGCGATGCTACCAATGAAGAAGCTGTTAAAAAAGTTTTCGAAATAAAAGGCCGCGCAGAAAGCAAGAGTTTAATTATTCTTATTGATAATGAAACCAAGCTAAACCGCTATTTAAAGGATATTCCTGCCTTAGCTTATGATCTGATAGATTGTTCTGAAAAACCGCTTACCATAATATACTCAGATGCCAAAAACCTGGCTAAAAATATTATAAATGAAGATGGCAGCATTGGCATAAGAATTGTGAAAGATGAATTTTGCAAAAAACTAATCGAAAAATTCGGAAAACCTATCGTATCAACTTCAGCAAATATCAGCGGAGATCCTACTCCTGAATGTTTTAAAGAAATTAATCCCATAATTTTGAGTCGGGTAGATTATGTAGTAAATTTGCGCCAAAACGAAACCAGTAAAAACCAGCCTTCTGGCATTATTAAACTTGGCATGAGTGGTGAGGTAAAAGTCATTAGAAAATAAGAATAAACCACTTTTTTATTTAGTCCAAGAAAAGCTATATCAGATTAAAATGAAACAACATCTAACAAACCCCATATTTTCTATAGTTTCAGAGGTTGCTGATCAAATGAATCTTCAAACTTTTGTCATTGGTGGTTATGTCAGGGACATCATTTTAAAAAGACCTTCAAAAGATATAGACATTGTGGTAATAGGAAGTGGAATTAGCCTGGCTGAAAACGTAGCAAAAAAAATCGGCAAAAATACCCATGTCGCTGTTTTTAAGAATTTTGGAACAGCAATGCTTAAATTCAAAGACTACGAAATTGAATTTGTTGGAGCCAGAAAAGAATCCTACCGAAGTAACTCCCGAAAACCGATTGTGGAAGAAGGCAGCCTCGAGGATGATCAAAACAGAAGAGACTTTACCATAAATGCTTTGGCTATAAGTTTGAATAAAAATTCATTTGGCGAAATTATAGATCCTTTCGGCGGCATCAATGACATTGAAAATAAAACACTTATAACACCTCTCGATCCGGACATTACCTTTTCAGACGATCCATTAAGGATGATGCGTGGCATCCGTTTTGCTACCCAGCTTAATTTCAAACTGGAAGAAAAAACATTGGAAGCAATCGCAAGAAACAAAAATCGTATAGAAATTGTTTCAAAAGAACGTATCACAGATGAATTGAATAAGATAATTCTTTCTCCTGTGCCTTCAATAGGTTTTAAATTACTTTTGGATACCGGCTTATTAAAGATAATTTTCCCTGAAATGCCTGCCCTTAAAGGCGTTGAATTCATAAACGGAAAAGGCCATAAAGATAACTTTTACCATACCTTGGAAGTTTTAGATAATATATCTAAAAATACAGATAATTTATGGCTGCGATGGGCTGCTATACTCCACGACATAGCCAAACCTGCCACTAAAAGATTTGACACAATCGTTGGCTGGACATTTCATGGCCATGAGGAAAAAGGATCTAGAATGGTTCCTAACATTTTTAAAAACCTCAAATTACCCCTTGATAATCAAATGAAGTATGTACAAAAATTGGTACTGCTTCATTTACGACCTATCGTGCTCTCTAAAGAAATTGTTACTGATTCCGCTGTGCGTCGCTTACTTTTTGAAGCAGGGAATGAAATTGATGATTTAATGACGCTTTGTGAGGCCGATATTACCTCCAAGAATGAAGCAAAAGTTAAAAAATATTTGAATAACTTTGAAATAGTCCGTCAAAAACTAATCGAAGTAGAAGAAAAAGACAATATAAGAAACTGGCAACCTCCCATCTCTGGTGAAGAAATTATGCATTACTTTGCCTTAAATCCAGGGAAAGAAGTTGGAATTATTAAAAATGCAATTCGAGAAGCCATCTTAGAAGGTGATATACAAAATAACTTCGAAGAGGCATTTCATTTAATGCGAAAAAAAGGAGAAGAAATTGGTTTAAAACTATCAGAAAAAAAAATCAACTAACAATTCTTCTTTTAAAGTTTAAGAACCTTAAAAACCATTGCGAAAATCAATATAATACAAACACAAAATGGCAGTATATAAATTCCGCGTTACTTTTGAAGAATACGACGATGTTTCAAGAGATATTGAAATTAAACCTAACCAAACCTTTTCTGATTTGCATGATGCCATTCAAAAATCAATAAATTTTGACGGCACCGAGGCAGGAAATTTTTATTCAAGCGACGACTACTGGAGAAAAGGTGAACACATTGGGAAAGGCATCTTAACCAATGCTAAAATACTCAACTTTATTGAAGACCCTCATCAAAAATTCGTTTATGAAATTGGCGAAAGTGGAAAATGGTCATTTTTTGTAGAACTACTTAAAATACAACCCGATGAAGCAGGTCAAACCTATCCCAGATGCGTTAAAACTTCCGGAAAAGCTCCTGCTCAATATTTAAAAACAGATCATCAAGCCATTTCAGAAGAAGATGCCAAGGTTACTCCTTTCTTAGTTGACGATTTAATTGATGATACTCCATTTTATGCCAATGGGCATGAAGAAGAAACCGATATCTTTGATGGCGAAGAGGAATCTGTTGATGCCGTTGTAGATCAGGATGAAATGAATGCAGAAGAAATGGAAACTGAAGATGAATTTGGAGCCGAGTTTTCTGATAATGAGCATCCTGAGGAAGATTATTGATTAATTTGGGCTTTTAAGAGCTGCGTTATAATACACCATGCTCTAAAAAACAAGATAAAAACTGCGTGATTAAAAAGAACCTAATAGTATTGGTAGGACCAACAGCAATTGGAAAAACCTCCTTGAGCATTGAAATTGCCAAAAACCTTGACTCCGATATTATTTCTGCCGATTCAAGACAGTTTTTTAAGGAAATGAATATCGGAACAGCAAAACCAAGTGCTGAGGAATTGAAACAGGTGCCCCACCATTTGGTTGGGCACATTTCCATTAACCAGGATTATAATGTAGGTAAGTTCGAAACTGAAGCACTCGAAACTCTCAATAAAATTTTTACTCAAAAAAATACTTGCCTGCTTTGCGGAGGCTCCGGCCTTTATATCAATGCTGTTTGCAATGGTTTTGATGAGCTGCCCGAAATTGATACTAACATAAGGCAAGAGTTAAATAATATAAATCAAACATTGGGGATAACTCCCCTACAAAATAAACTCAAGGAACTGGATCCAATTTATTATGATGCGGTAGACAAAAACAATCCGCAAAGAATTATAAGGGCTTTGGAAGTTTGCCTCTCGAGTGGTAAAACATTCTCTAGTTTTAGAACCGGAAAAACAAATAATAGAAATTTCAACGTTTTTAAAATTGGTCTCGACATGGATCGAGGTCAATTATATGAAAGAATAAATTTAAGAGTAGATGAAATGATTAATGCCGGATTGCTTAAAGAAGTAAAATCATTGATCAATCACAAAGAAAAAAATGCATTGCAAACAGTTGGCTATAAAGAACTGTTTGATTACTTTGAAGGAAAAACCAATATAGACACTGCCATTGAATTAATAAAGCAAAACACCAGAAGATATGCAAAAAGACAGCTTACCTGGTTTAGAAAAGATCATGAGATAAACTGGTTTAAACCCAACCAAAAGGAAGAAATAATTTCATTCATAAAGCAAAAAATAAATGCCTAATTTTTTTAGTCAGTTTAAAAAAATAGAAAAGCATATTATTAACTTAATCTTTGCTGAAGTCTTTATTCAGATCATCAACTCTGCCCTATTGCTAATATTATTAATTTATATGCAAAAATCGGGCTACTCTGACTTTCAAAGTGCTGACTTTATCTCGTACCGATTTCTTGGAACATTATTATTCGCACTTCCTCTTGGATTTTTATTGAAAGGAAGACCCATAAAACCACTCTTTTTAACAGGAAGCCTAGCTATTCCAATACTTACCCTTATAATGATTTATGCCATTGAATATAAGGCAGATTGGCTTTTATATACCTCGCAAACCTTATGGGGAATTTCTTTTTTATGTTTTCAAATTACAGCATTGCCCTATATCTTAAGAACTGCAAAAAAAGAAACGCATACCGAAGCAATCACCTTAAGCTTTGCCACGTATAGTTTTGGCGGTATAGTAAGTGGATTTTTAATATATGGTTTGAGCGCCCTCAACCCGGTATTTTTTGATGAGAAAACAATACTCATCGTGTTTTCCCTATTGGGATTTGTCAGTTTTTATTTTGTAACTAAAATAAAAACTGACGAGAAAGGCCAGCTGGATATGCAAGAGAAAAAAACATTAAAAGTATTTGATTACGACTGGCTACTTATTTTCAAAGCCCTTTTTCCGGTTTTAATTATTGCAACCGGTGCCGGCCTTTCCATTCCTTTTGTTGGGAGTTTCTTTTTTAACATTCATCATCTCCCGGCATCTGACTTTGCATTTTATGGATCGGTAGCAGCCGTATTGGTTGCCTTGGGTGCTATGATTGTTCCTTTAATAAAAAGAACTCTGGGTTACCAAATAGCGGTACCATTAACACAAAGTATGGCTGTTTTTACCCTAATTATATTGGCAGCAACCGAATGGTTTAGCAGTTTCTCCCTGGCTGCATCTGTTGCCATTGCCTGCTATTTAATTAGGCAACCTTTAATGAATATAGCCTCCCCCATGACCTCCGAGGTAGTAATGAATTATGTGGGCGACAAAAATCGCGAAATGGCAAGCGCCCTTACCTCAGCCATTTGGTCCGGAAGCTGGTTTATAAGCTCCAGAATTTTTAAAGAATTAAGAGAAACCGGTTTTGCCTACGTCAACGTATTTTTAATTACTGCCATGCTTTATTCCATAGGTATTTTGTGCTATTACCTGCTTATTATGGATTATAATAAACGTATAAAACTTGGCTTGATTAGCGATAATTGATTCCATCTAAAACTCCTTAATTTATGCTTGCAATAAATTCTATCGTCGATTATACTTTACTTGAGCCATCTACAGAAGATTCAGCTATTATTGAACTTTGCCATAAAGCCAATCAATTACAGGTTAAATCGGTTTGTGTTTTACCTGAAAAAGTATCTCTTGCAGCAAATGAATTAAAAAAAAGTACTGTGTTAACCTGCACCGTAGTTTCTTTTCCGCAAGGAAATATGTCAGTTCTTGAAAAAGAATCCCAAACAAAAACTCTTATAGAACAAGGTGCCGATGAAATTGATGTGGTGATGAATTATGCTAAAATTAATGACTGGGATTATTTGCTTGAGGAGTTAAAATCATTAGCTAAAATATGTCGTGAAAATAAAAATAAACTTGGTGGTAAGATAACCTTGAAAGTAATTGTTGAAAGTGGTTTACTATCACTTCAAGAAACCGAAAAAGCCACCAATTTATGCATCGAAGCGGGTGTTGATTATATTAAAACCTCCACCGGTAAAGTAGCTGTAGGTGCTGAGCTTTCAAAAATAAAATGTATGAAGGCAATCATAGAACAACAAAGAGCCGCCTTAAAGATAAAAGCATCAGGAGGCATTCGCGACATGAAAAAAATTGAGGAATTTATGCCATTTGTTGACCGCCTGGGCATTGGCTATAAAACAGTAGATGAATTAAATACACTATAATTAAAGCGTACCCTTGGCTTTATTTAACTCTAAATTCGATCTTAATACCTTTTCATAGGCCTGCAAAAGATTCTGGTTAATCTTTACATATTCTGAATTTAACTTAGCCATATCTGCACTGGTGATGGTTCCAATTTTTAATTGTTTATCCATGCTTACCCTGCGTAATTTATGAGCCTCCATTTCCATTTGATGTAGCTTTACCTGCATTTGTGCCATCCTAAAATTATTGGATGCCTCCACCTGAACGGCATGTGCATTGCGCGATATCTCTTCTGCCTTTAAAACACCTTTATCCATTTCCAGCTTGGTAATTTTTACGGCATACTCCCTATTTGCTCCATCAAATATTGGAAATTTAATATCAACACCTACATAAGAATATGAATACCAGGGAAGCTTATTAAAAAAATCGAACTTATTTCTAAAGCCTTGTGTGGCTAATCGACTTGTAAGATTTACCTGAGGCAGATATCCTAAAAAGCGACTGGAAAAAATACGCTGATTCTCTGCATTTTTTTGTGTTTGCATCCTATAATCAGACCGGTTACTTATATCTTGGCTTACCTCCTCTTGTTTTACTTCAATATATACCATAGCGAGCTCTTTTGTAATGGGCATTTGCTCGAGCTTACCAGTTAATTTTTCAAGTTTCGACAATAAATTTTGAACCTCTGCCCCACAAAGTTCCTCATTATATAATGCTAACTCGTAGTCTAGTTTTGCCTGATCAACCTCTAAGGAAGTAGCCGCTCCTTTTTGCAATCGTATTTTTATTTCCTCATAAACATCTCTTAGAGCTTTAGTATTTGATGCATATAAATCCGCCTTAGATTGAGCCAGCGATAACTGATAATAAATTCCGGATATTTCATATTTAAGATACTCTTTTCGGGCATCCATATCTATTTTGGCTTGAGCCGATTGTATGGAAACCAACTTTAAATTGGCTATGGCTGTGGGGTTAAATATGGATAACTGTGCATCTAAAGCCGCATTGGCATTCCAGGGTGTACCCTGCAAAACACGTTTATAAGAGCCATCGTTAACACCAAAAGCGCTGGAAGGCAATATGAAAGATTGTTGTTTGATGTTATGACGGGTATCCAATGTGGCATCTATTTTTGGTAAAAGTGCTGACGCAGTTTGTCTGCGTTTAAACTTCCATAAGGTTTCATCTAAAGTGGCTATCTTATAGTTAGGATCTTGTTTTAAGGCAATATCAAGTAAACGGTCAATACTATAATTTTCTCTTCTTGCTTCCTGCGCAAAAGCACTTGAAGAAATTAGAATGACAAAAAGTATTTTAATGAATTTCATAAAATTTTTATTTTTTAACGACAATACGTTTATTCATTATTTTATTGAGGATTAGCCAATTAAGAGCTCCCAACTAGTTAGGTTCTAAATACCGATGCAGGCTCCAGTTTGGTAATTCTTTTTATTGCGAACAAAGTACCTGAAACGGCTATTACGATGGTTAACAACAAAAACGAAAATTTGGTGACAGGCGAAAATGAAAATAAAGTACCTGCTTTGGCAATACCATTTCTAAATCCTTCAATGAGCGTGTATCCCAATAAAAATCCAAAAATGGCATAAATAAAAGCCTGCATAAGTATCAACTTTCTTATATACCAATTGGTTGCGCCAATGGCTTTTAGTGTTCCATAATCTTTAATTCTGTCAATTGCGGCAGAATAAAGTGTTAAGCCTATAATTACAAAACCAGATATAATTGCAAAAACTATAAGGGTTCCAAAAGAAATGGCTATACCGCTCGATTTTAAAACAGTTATGATGGTTTCTTTTGCAAAATCATCTGGCATCCAAGCTTTTACACCGGGTATATTGGCATTGATGTATTTTACCATTTCTGCCATTTTGGTGGGATCTTCGGCTTCTACCAAAAATGCTGAAGCTTTGTTAGGCGAAATTTTTCCGAGAAACCGAGCTCTTTCTATGGTGGTATAGGAATATAAGCCCCCACCAAAACCTCTTGCGCCTTGGGTTAAAGCAGCTATATAAACTTGCTTTCCATTAATTTCAAAGTAGTCCCCTTTTTTAGGATTACCCAATGCTTTTCTATCAAAAAAATCGACAGAAACAGCGCCATCGGCAACCAAATCAGTCAGTTCTCCTTCTTTGAGCAATCCTTTTTGAATGCCTGCAAAATTTGGCAAATTCATGCCTACCATACTCATACCGGCTGTTGTTCCATCCGGAAAACGTGCCACTCCCGAGGCTATCACCAAAGGGTGCGCCTTTTTTACCAGGGGTAAACTTTCTATTTCATTTCCTAAACGTATGTCTATAGAAGCCAGAGCATTAACATTACTGGTTTTATTATCGGTTACCCAAACATAATTATTGTTAACCCGCACCAGGTAACTCATTGCATTGGTAAGGAAAGTAAAAATACCTGTTTGCTGACCTACCAAAAAAATGGAAATGATAACCCCAAACAAAGCACCAATGCTTTTTGGTTTATCAAATTTCATGAATTTTAAGGCTGTAATTAGTAATTGCATGGTATTAAAGTTTTATGATGCATTCAACACGACTGCCAATCAATACCGATTCGGGTTTATCAATTTTAATGCGCACTTCTCTTACTCTTCTATCTTCCAAATTATCTGCTTTATCGCTAAAAATAGATTTTTTAGATAAAAATGGAGCGCAGTAAATAATCTGTCCGGTGGTTAATACATCTCTGGTTCCCTGAGCAGTAATATCGGCTTTCATGCCGGGTTTAACCTTCAAGGCAAAAAGCTCATCTATTTCTGTTATGGCTATTAAGCCACCATCGGGAGCAAATTCAAGCAATTTTGTTCCCGGCGAAATGGTTTGTCCCGGCTTAACATCAATGCTTAACACCATACCATCGGCAGGGGCAAAAATCTTCTTTTTGTTGAGTAATTCGTTGTAATATTTTATTTCGGCATTTAACTCCCCAACACTTGCCTCTGCTTCGCGCATTTCGGCATTGGCAACAGCCAAATCTGCTTTAAAATTATTATAGATGGTTTCCGAGTCAAAGGCTTTTTGCTTAGTACCGGCATCGGCATCAGCCAAGTCCTTATCGCGTTTCATATTAACCTCTGCTGCAGATAGTTTAATTTTAATAGCTTCTATTCTAGCCTTTAAACTATTTAATCGTTCGCTGCGGGCATTCAATCGCATGGTGCTTTGGTTCAACTGTGCATTTTCAGCGGCATTATCCAATTCCAAAATCAGTTGTCCTTTTTTAAGTGGGGCACCCTCCTGAGCATATATCTGATTAATC
>CANHPJ010000044.1 GCA_947462515.1 Bacteroidota bacterium
ATAATAAAACAAAACTTCAGCCTTTCCTTTTTCAATCTCAATAGCTTTTTGCAATTTTTCTAAATTTTGTTTTATTTGAGAACTTGTTGGGTCAATAAGCAAGTAAATTTGGTCTTTTGGGTAACCAAGAGTTGTTTCAGCATATTCAGCAAAAACACGCGCGTCATTAGCAGCAAAATCTACATTTACCTCTCTATCTAATCCAGTTTGGTATTTAGCATAATCTTCACAGCCTATAATTAATGCGTATTTTTTTGAGTTTAGCGGTAAACCTTTAGGGATATCTTTGTCTACATCACTTCTTAAAGAAGCCGCTACAATGTCTATTTTTTCTTCTGCACCAGCCTGAATAACTATTTTTTGTTGCGATAAAGCTTGATTTAAATTAAAACTTTTTTCCCAGTTTTCCGCAAAGCGATTGTTAGACTCCGAAAGGTTTACATTTATTGGTAAAGCACTAGCGATATACTTTGAATTCATTATCATTTCATACTCTATACTCTTCTTCTCCCCCGGCGCCAATTTATCAAATTGCACAAAAGCTTCTCCATTTGTCATGTAGACATTCTCAGGCAATTTTACATTTACTTTTACCTCTTTAGCAACTCCTTGCCCTAAGTTCTGAACTAACAACTGTAACGAAAATGGCTTTTTTAATTCTAGATTTGTACTCCCAGCAGCACCAGAAAAAATAACATAATCCACTACTTTTACTTCGGGTGCTAAAAACTTGCGAGTATTAATTTGCATGGCCACTTTTTCGGTTCCAAAACCATTTGGTTCCTGAATTTCTATGGTTAAATCTATGCTACCATCCACAGTATTAATATCACTCGTTATAGGTAATTCATAAGTTTGTATGCCTCCCAATTTTTCTACTTTAAGTAGCGATTGATTATTCTTAAATGAGATACCGTTTGTATTGCCTGCTGCTTGGAGTGAGGCAGAAAGATTTAATGCATCTCCTTTACCCGTATTTTTAAGTTTAAAAATAATTTTACAATTTTCATTAGCATTTATGGCTTTATTACCATCTGCATCCGCAAACATTGGTCCTTCTATAATTTCTAATAATGGCGGTTCAATTTTTTTACGAATATCAAATGAAGCTGATGATGAAGCTGCTGTATTTTGAGCGAAAGCAATAATGCTAAAAAATAAGCAACCGAAGTGTAGTACTATTTTTTTCATGGTTATACTATTTGTTTATAAGTGTTTATATGTGTGATTATAATTTAATTTTTAAAGTTCCAGTTTTCATATTCTTTTTCGATGATTGCACTAAAATTAATTGTAGGGTCTTGTTCTTTATTATTAATTTTAAGCGATTGCAAAGAAACATTCTCTTTTATATAAGAAAATAAATCCCCTAAAGTTGTGTTTCCTTTAGAATCTTGAATTTTTTTCAACAAATAATAACTAAACATTCCATGTTTTTCATTTTGATAGGGTAACGCTGACTGCAAACCAGAACTTGCTGAAACAACTACAATATTCCCATTGAGAGCATCTTCTTTTGGAATAACTTTAATACCTCGTGAGGCTAGTATCCCAGAACTTCTACCTCCACCTGTAAAACAAGCATCTAAAAACACAACTATTCGTTTTGCATTAGTAGCTGCCAAATTTTTATATAAATCATTTAATTTAATTCCCATGTCTAAATTTGAAGCGGAAACATCAACGGGAATTAAATAGGGAACTTTAGTATTTTCATCAGGATAACCATGTCCAGCATAATAAACAATTAGCTCTGCTTTGTTCCCTAATTTACTGAGCATTTTACATACTTTATCAATTTGCTGTGACATTTGTCCTGCAGTTGCGTTAGTTAAAAAGGTAATATTTTCTTGCTCTACACCTAAAGTTTTAACTGCATAATCTCTAAATACAGTAGCATCATTAACAGCAAATGCTACATTTTGCTCTGAATTTAAAGTTCTTTGCATGCTTTGATAATCTTCATTTCCTATTATTAAAGCATATCGATTTAACACTTTAGTGTTTTCTGGAATATTTACATCAACACTCGATTTGCCAACAGCAATATTATTATTTTCTATTTTTGTTACGGATTTATTTATTAGAGATTGAGGTACATTGATATCAATTTTATCAAAATTATAATCTATTTTAGTGTTTGTATATTGTAATTTATTGTTTAAATCGAAGGTCCAAGAATTTTCACCGAGATTAAAAACTAGATGTGATAGTATCAACTTATTATCACTCAAAATAAAAGAATAATTATTGTTTTTAATATAGTTTCCCTTATTTATATAACTCTCATCCTGTCTAAATTTTAAAGAATAAAAATTGTCTTTAAAAATTTGAGCTTTTGTAATTGGAACTTTTATTGCCAAATCGCCAAATAAATCGGAAGTTATGATAAAAGTTTCATTTTCTGAGTCATATGGTTTTAATTCAAAGCCTGCTTTATAACCTAGTAAGTTCCAATAATAATAACTCAATTGATCAAGGCACTCTTGTTGAAATTTTAAAATAGCAGTATCAAAAGCAATTTTGGTTACTCTCATATTATAATCAGCCATTTTTTCAAATTCTCCTTTTTGTTGCCATTTATTTATTTTAGTTTGAACATATTCTTTTATATATGAAATGTAATCAAAATCATTAAAAATAGACTCTTGTGATATAGAATTAGGTTTATTATTTCCTCTATAATTATTAAAATTATTGTAAAATTCTATAAATTTATCATTGTCATAACCTCTCAAGTATATATTTTCATAGTCATAATAAAAAGTAAAATTTTTAAATTGATAATTTTTATAAACTAAAATAGAGTCATCTAAAACTCTGTAACCAGAAACAATATCTTCATAATAATTGTAAGTTTTATTAACTTTATATAATAATAAACCAGAATTTTTAAAGAAAAAAATAGAAGACTGTTTTCCAACAATATCATCACTATAATTTGAAAATATGTGAAAATTATTTTCTGGAGTTAAATATAATTTAAGATCAAAATCTCCTACATTCTCAATTTTTTTCACAAAAGGGTTTTGTGCAATTAAATTGCATGATACAATTATCACTAAGAATATGGGAATTGTTTTTTTCATAATTATAGTATTTTATAAACTAATTTATTAGTGTAAATTAAAACTTATTTTGTTTGATGATTTGTTATTAATTCAGAAATTAATCTTTCTAATTCAACTTCAGAGTATTGATGATATTTGTTATAAATAATTTTAGAATTATTTGAAGCATTAGATTTATTATTAATACCTGCTAATGATTTAAAATTACTTACTTTAGCGCTAATACTTCCGCTTGACAAATTGCTTTTTCTTGCTACCTCTCTGCATAATTCCATTTGCCTATTTCTAGGAAAATTTTCCGAAATTAATTTTTTTAATATTACTAAACATCTTAATTCATTAATATCATTCCAATCTGAAGTATCTTTATAATTCATAAAAACTTTTTTATTTAATTTTGAATTTATTTTGAATTAATCTTTTAAGCAACGAACCGAGAAGCCGCTTGAATTTGACTTACCGCTCAATTGGATAGAAAAAAAATTACTATCCAATTGATAAAATCCTCCATATTTCCAACCGCCAAGAACTCTATATGACGAACTCCACCAAATAGATGTAGTTCCTAGTCCATCGAAATTATTTGAAAGCCAAATATTGCGAAAACCTGCCGGTAGAGCATTAAAACCACTATTATCAGAAGCATTAGTATTTGGACTAATCCAATGCTCATTTCCTTGTTCTTTAATTTTATTAGCTATAACTTTTAATTTCATTCCATACCCTGTAATTTCTTTGCCTAAATAATCGTCTAATATTTTCATTTCTATATCGGAAGGAATATGATATCCTTTTGGTGCTAATCCTCTTGGGTCATTTACAGCATGCCAATTATAGAGTTTACCATAAATTTTTCCATTCTCAGTGTCATTATTGTAATAACACCATGCCCCAGTTGATAAAGAAGCCCATTCTTTTGGATCTTTTACCTCCGGTATAATATCGCCATTTCTATACCTTGATACATCTAAATTTTTAACTTTCCATTCTTGGGTGTCAATAACTACGGTTTCAATATTGCCTACATCAGCTCTAACTTGAAATTTAATTTTATCGCCACGTAGTTCTTCAAATTCTTCCAAGACATTCCAAGTAATGCTGTGATTGCCTGAGACTATTTTATTACCAGCATCACCTGTAACTTTTTTCAAAGGGCCTTGCCACGTTGTACCATCATTAGTAGAAACAAACAAACTTATTTTGCAAGATGTTTTGGTTTCTAAATCATATGAAATAATAATAGTACTTTGCTCTTGACGGTAGTTAATGTTGCTTACTTTTTGAGCATAAGTAGTTATATTATTGAAAATAAGGAATATTAATAAAATGTGTTTTACTATTTTCATAATTATTTTAAAACAGTTTTAATCCCTGATGCATCGGACTGAGTAACCGAGTTCCTTAACATAACCATCCCTTATTACAAAACAATAATCAAATCTAAGTGCGAATGCCAACTCGAAACTGCCGTTTTTCCCAGAACTCCACCATCCGCCGTATTCACCAATCATCGAAAAATCTCGAATGCGCATACCTCCTGGAATAGCTGAAAAAACACTACTGTTGGAAGCTGCAACATTTGGTTTGTTCCATAAATTAATCGCTTTCAATTTACCGCCCGCTAAATCGTGACCTCCTAAATGAGCTTCTAAAGCATCCCATTCTCCTTCAGATGCTATATGAAATCCCTCTGGAGCCAATCCTCTTGGGTCATTTACAGCATACCAATTATAAAGTTTACCATAAATTTTACCATTCTCTGGGTCATTATTGTAATAACACCATGCTCCAGTTTTAAGATTACCCCATTCTTTTGGGTCTTTAACTTCTGGAATGATATCGCCATTTCTGTATGTTGAAACATCTAAATTCTTAACTGTCCACTCTTGAGTTCCTATTTTAACTGTTTTATAGTCACCTGCATCAGCTCTAACCTGAAATTTTATTTTATCTCCCCGTAATTCCTCAAATTCTTCTAACACATTCCATGTGATGCTGTGATTGCCTGAAGCTATTTTAGCACCTGCATCACCTGTTACTTTTTTCAAAGGTCCTTGCCATGTTTTACCATCATCTGTAGAAACAAACAAACTTATTTTACAAGTTGTTTTAGTTTCTAAATCATAAGAAATAATAATAGTACTTTGCTCTTGACGGAATGTAATGTTGCTTACTTTTTGAGCGTGAGTAGTTATACCCAATAGGCAGAGAAAAAGAAAAAAGAAATTGTTAATTTTTACCATGTTAATGTTTTCCAATCTTCGCCAATTTCTTTTCCAGGCATCACATCAGGGGTTTGTGTTTTTCCAATTTTCAATACCTCTTTACTTACCTGATAATTAACATCTATAAACATTTCATTTAAGGTTTTTGCTCCGGCATGTTCTTTTAAACTTTTCAATAAAAAATAGGTAAAATAGCCGTGTTGTTTTTCCTTATAAACAGCACTAGTTTCGGTTCCTTTACTAGAGGAAAAAACAACTAAATTTCCGGGCACAGCATCTATTTTTGCTTTTACTTTTACACCTTTCATAGCTACTAATTCTTTATTTCTTGCACCGCCAGAGAAACAAGCATCTAATACCACTGTAGCTTTTATAGTTGGTGATTTAGATAGTTTAGCATATAAATCTACAATCGAAATTCCATCTTGAGGATTGTTTCCATTAACATCAACGGGTATTAAGTATGGTTCTTTTGTGTTCTCGTCTGGTAATCCGTGCCCACTATAATAAAACAAAACTTCAGCCTTTCCTTTTTCAATCTCAATAGCTTTTTGCAATTTTTCTAAATTTTGCTTTATTTGAGAACTTGTTGGGTCAATAAGCAAGTATATTTGGTCTTTTGGGTAACCAAGTGTTGTTTCAGCATATTCAGCAAAAACACGTGCATCATTAGCGGCAAAATCTACATTTACTTCTCTATCTAATCCGGTTTGGTATTTAGCATAATCTTCACAGCCAATAATTAAGGCGTATTTTTTTGAGTTTAGCGGTAAACCTTTAGGGATATCTTTGTCAACATCGGATGATAATGAAACTTTATTAATCTGTATTAAATTTTCAATTTGTCCGTTAATACTTATTTCTTGAGTTTTTGTTAAATCTTGTTCTAACGAAACAGTTACAATTTTGTTTTCACCATATTTACCATAACTTTCAGACAAATTCACTTCAATAGGTATGGAAGATTCTGAATAAATTTTACTAGCAAAAAAATCATAGGTTATAGCTTTGCTTTCATTTGGTCTTAATTTATCGATATTAAAATTAGACTTACCCCCAGGATATACATTAATGGGATTAATAAAACTTACATTGACATCGGATGCATCCCCTTGTCCAATATTCTGTATTACGATATTTAAAGACACTGGGTAACCTAATTTTATTTTACCATCTTCATTCGAAGTAAATTTATAATCCGCAATAGTAACTGATGGATTTTTAAACTTTTGGGTATAAAAAGATATTCTAAATAAATCAGCATTAAATCCATTTCCCTCTTTTATTAAAATCTCAAAATTTGCTTTCCCAGAATCTAATTGCATGGTTCCAAAAATAGGAATTGAAATTGTCTTTTTTTCTCCAGGAAGAATTTGGAATGAATTTTCTAATGCCTGTAAATTATAATACTCTATTCCTGTAATCATTGAATTATCAATAGTTAAAAATTGCAATTGATAAGCAGTTCCTTTACCGATATTATTTATTGTAAAAGATATTTCGGCCTTTTCATTAACATCAAGAATACTATTTCCATTACCCTTTATTTCTTTAAATAATATATTTTCGACTACTAAAATAGGGGGATAATCTGGTTTAGAAAGTACTGCTTGCTCAAGTTTATCTAAAGAATTTGAATTTGTCTTCCAATAACCACTCCAATTACCATTACTTGAGTTAGTATAATTACACTGACCCTGCATACGATCATTAATCCATTTGCCAGAATATTTATTACCATTAGCCCAAATAAATGTTCCTTGTCCGTTTGCTAAATTATTCTTGAATTCACCTAGATATTTATCTCCATTTACCCACGAATAAGTGCCATCTCCATTATATTGACCATTCTTGAATTGACCAACATATTTATCACCGTTAGCATATGAATAAGTACCATCTCCATTATATTGACCATTCTTGAATTGACCAACATATTTATCGCCAACCTCTAAGGGGATATAAGTACCTTGACCATTTTCACAATTTCCTGAAATACACTCAACTTGAGAAGTTATATTATGTGAAATAAATAAAAAAAATAATTTAAAGAATATTGTCTTTGACTTCATAATTTTATTTTTGAATTACTAAGGAACGGTATTCTACTTTTCTTTGGTCGGGCATAATTGAATAAATCCAACTAAAAATAGCCTCATTGGTGGTAACTTGGTCTTTGTCCATTTTAATAAACGGAATGGCTGTTTTGGTAAATACAAAAATTAATCTGTTAGTTTCTTTTTCTTTCAAGCTTGTTTCCAACTCATAATCAACTCGACCTAAAGGAAAATTATACGTTTCTATAGCTTTTAATGAAAATGGTTTTTCATAGCTATTTGGATACATTAAAGTTGCTTCAGTGTCATTAATATTAAAAATTGTCACATAACATGGCTGAGATGTTTTAACTGAAAAAACTAGATGGTCATGGTTGTTATAAACCGCTTTTACTCCCTCAATGTAAGTGTCAAAAGTAATGTCTGGTTTTGTTTCATACTTAATAACCGAAGCATCTATAGTTACTTCGATGTATAACTCAATTTCACTTTTCTTAACTGTGTTCTGATTTTTAATAACGAAAGACTCCACAGCTCCTTGAATTTCAGATTGAATATCTGAACTAAAGAACTGGGAGTAATCATTTTTATCTTGACTGCTAAAAAGTAATTGGTAAGACTTAATATTTTCAACAATTCCAGCTGCTTTCAAAGCATTTATTTTAGCATCATTCAATGCTAAATTTTTTGCTTGGTTAAAACTAATGTCTCCACTTATAAAGGCTGTTCCTTTTATATCTTTAACATTAATTATTTTTTGAGCGGATAGAGGAATAGAAAATAGTAATAATAAAAGCCAAAAAAGGTTATTGCTCTTTTGACATTTTTTCCATTTCGGAATTAAATACCTCTTCAAATTTCTTTTTATCATAGTCCAACTGGAGTTTTTCATTTTTACTAACCTTAGCTGTTACCCCTTCTAAAATGGATTGTTTAGAGGTTTCAATTGCAACCCAGTAGGAATATTTTCCGTCCGTTTCTTTAAATATTTTTTCATCCATTATCCTAACATCGGAGAGCGTTTGGTTTACAACATCCCTTGACAATTCTTCAAATTTATTTTCAAAATTTTCTTTGTCGTCAACCTTACTTGAATTTGTATATTGATCAGTTACAGCTTTCATTATAGATTGAATGTTTCCAGCTAGTTCTGATTTAGCATTTTGCAATGCTATTTTTTTAGAAGTTGCTAGGTCGATACTTTTACCAATGTTTTTAGCTCTAAAATAATCTTTATCAGTTTTATACTTACTATCCGAAAAAGGCACCGAAATTTCTACCGCTCCGGTAGTTTTTTCAATGTTTTGAGGGGTTTTACATGAAGTTGTAGATAACACCATAGCAATCATTAATGATGGGATAATTAAATTTTGTGATTTCATATTAGTTGGTTTTAAATTTTGTTTTTTTATTATTTGATAAAAATAGTAACTTTTATCTTATTTTTTAAAATAGTCATTACTTTTTTTTAAAAACTAAACTTCATCAAAGTGAACAATTTAATGTTTTAAATTATCATTTCACTTTTGTATAAATTAATGGAGGCTCAACTTCCCCTATTAATTCACACTTTAATGTTTTATTGTCAATTGATGTATAGGTACATTCTGAAGCAAAATTAGTTGGCTCAAAAAAAGTTCTCATAAAAATAGCATCTTCATCCATTCTGAATGTTATAATATCTAATGGCTGTCCTGATGTGCTTGACA
>CANHPJ010000045.1 GCA_947462515.1 Bacteroidota bacterium
GGCAAAAAAAACTACTCCAACACCCAGGTTGCCTTGCCGTTTGGAGGAGGCATAAAAATTTCTTTGTCTAAAAAAATTGGTTTATCATTGGAGTGGGGTTTACGGAAAACATTTACTGACTACCTTGATGATGTTAGCACAACATATGCCTCACCTGAAATACTGAAAATGGTTTCCGGTTCAAACGGGGTTAAGGTCTCTAATCCAAATGCCGCTGCAGGAGATCCCGATTTCGATATAACTGGTTATCAGAGAGGCAATTCTAAAAGGAAGGATTTTTATTCTTTTGGTGGTATAATACTTACATTTCGGTTTGGAAGCGAGAATAAATGTTATTTTAAATCAAAATGATATTATTCCTCGATATTATTTACTTTTGCATGATTTTAGTGATTAAAGATGAGTTTTAAAGAAAAAATAAATCCCGCCAAATTGCCCCAGCATGTGGCCATTATCATGGATGGAAACGGACGGTGGGCCAAACAGAAGGGTAAATTCAGAATTTTCGGTCATACCAATGGTGTAAAGGCAGTGCGTGATGCAGTAGAAGGGGCAGCCGAAGCCGGAATAAAATACCTTACTTTATATGCCTTCTCGACCGAAAACTGGAACAGGCCCAAGCTTGAAGTGAATGCCCTTATGGAATTGTTGGTTAATACCATACACAAGGAGACAGAAACACTAATGAAAAATAATATACGTCTTGTTGCAATTGGTGATTTGGAAAATCTGCCAAAAAAATGTTATAAAGAGCTTCAAGAGGCAATTTCTAAAACGTCGGGGAACAGCCGTATGACCCTCAATTTGGCATTAAATTACAGCTCTCGATGGGAAATTGTGTCTGCAGTAAAAAAAATTGCGTCTCAAATAAAATCCGGTGAATTGGAACCGGAAGATATTGATGAGTCAAAATTTGTTTCTCAATTGTGTACGAGTGATATGCCTGACCCGGAACTTTTGATAAGGACAAGTGGTGAGCACAGAATAAGTAATTTTTTGATGTGGCAGATTTCTTATTCTGAATTGTATTTTACAGAAAAACTTTGGCCGGATTTCAGGAGGGAAGATTTGTTTGAGGCATTGGTGAATTTTCAGTCACGCGAGCGCAGGTTTGGTATGACAAGTGAGCAGTTAGAGTCGAAATGACTCCATAATTTTCAATTAAAATAGTTAATGATTCCTTTTTTAAAGAATACCTTTTTATTGCTTTTTTTCTTTCTATTCGCTGCTTTCGCTGCTATTGGACAGGTTTCATTATCTTCCGGTTCGGTAAACATTGATTACAGCAATCCTAAAGAATACGAGATTGGTGGAATTACAGTAAGTGGGGTAGAGTTCCTGGATAAAAATGTACTTATTTTGATTTCCGGATTAAGTGTGGGTGAAAAAATTACTGTTCCCGGCGAGCGTTTTTCCAAAGCTATAAATCAATTGTGGGATCAGGGTTTGTTTGCTGACGTTAAAATATCGGCTACAAAAATACAGGGAAATCTCATTTTCTTTAATATTCAATTAGAAGAAAGGCCCCGATTATCAAAGTTTTCATTTAAAGGCATAAAAAAATCAGAGGCAGATGATTTAAGGGAGAAACTAAAATTGGTTAAAGGACAGGTGGTTACTCAAAATTTACTCACCAACGCCACCAATACAGTAAAAAATTATTATATCGCTAAAGGGTATTTAAACGTAACAGTAAACATTACCGAGTTTAATGACACTTCATTAAAGAACCACGTACTTGTTTTAATTAATGCCGATAAAAAGGAAAAGGTAAAAATTAACGACATCGTTTTTGAGGGCAATAAAGAGTTTAAGCCAATTGAGCTTCAGCGCGCCATGAAGGAAACCAAGAAAAAAAGGTGGTATGGCGTTTTTAAAACATCCAAATTTTTAGAAGAAAATTACCTTGCCGACAAAAAGAAAATAATCGAAAAATATAATGCCAAAGGCTATAGAGACATCAAGATAGCTTCTGATACCGTTTATAAATACGACGAAAATACAGTTCAGATAAAAATTAAAATTGAAGAGGGAAGCAAATATTATTTCCGAAACATAGGCTGGGTAGGAAATTCAAAATACAGTTCCAAGAAGCTAAGTGAAATATTAGGCATAAAAAAGGGAGAGATTTTCAATCAGAGTATTTTGGATTCAAGACTTTTTATGAATCCAAATGGGGGTGATGTCACCTCGCTTTATATGGATGATGGCTATTTGTTTTTTACTGTAACTCCTGTTGAGGTTTTGGTTGAAAATGACTCCATTGACTTTGAGATGCGGGTGTATGAAGGTAAGCAGGCAACTGTTAACAAGGTAACCATTATAGGAAATACCAAAACTAACGATCACGTTATTATGCGTGAGATAAGAACAAAGCCGGGTCAGCTTTTCAGCAGGTCAGATATCATAAGAACACAAAGGGAATTATCGCAGCTAGGCTATTTTAATGCAGAAACACTAGGTGTGGAGCCAACACCAAATCCGTCGGAAGGAACCGTTGACATTCAATATAAAGTGGAAGAAAAACCATCGGATCAGGTAGAGCTTTCAGGAGGTTGGGGCGCAGGCAGGGTAGTTGGTACTCTTGGTATTTCGTTCAATAATTTTTCTGCCAGAAACATGTTTAAAAAAGATGCCTGGCGACCTTTGCCATCAGGTGACGGACAAAAGCTCAGCTTGAGGGCGCAATCCAATGGTACTTTTTTTCAGTCCTATAACTTTTCTTTTACTGAGCCTTGGTTAGGAGGAAGAAAACCAAATTCATTGAGCGTTAGCGTTTATCATTCGGTTCAATCCAATGGTCAGCCAAGAACAATTACTACCGATGGCTTTAAAATAACAAATCCGGCCAGGCAAGGCATAGACATTACAGGAGCTTCTGTTGGTCTTGGAAGACGTTTGCAGTGGCCTGATGATTATTTTACCATATACAATGATATTACTTACCAGCATTATAACATAAACCAATGGCCTTCCTTTATATTCAACAATGGTAGCTCAAATAATTTAAGTTTTAAAACTATTATTTCCCGTAATTCTGTCGATCAGCAAATATATCCCAGAAGTGGATCGCAAACTACCTTAACCCTTCAGCTCACCGCCCCTTATTCTCAGTTTAAGAAATCCGTTGATGGCAAAAAGCAGGATTTTTCTGATTTGCCTTTAGAAGAAAAATACAAATGGGTGGAATACCATAAGTGGAAATTTACCACCGCCTGGTATAATAAAATCATTGGTAACTTGGTATTGTATACCAAAGCGGGCTTCGGGTTTTTGGGTTATTATAATTCATCTATTGGCGCATCACCTTTTGAACGTTTTTATTTGGGAGGAAGCGGTTTGACAGGTTTTCAGCTGGATGGCCGCGAAATTGTTGCTTTGAGAGGCTATGCCGATCAGTCATTAACAGCTGTTTCCAAAGATAAATTCGGAAATCAAAGTGCTACCGGCGGAACCATCATTAGTAAATATACCGCAGAGCTTCGTTATCCTATCTCTTTAAATCCATCTGCTACTATCTTCGTGCTCGGTTTTATGGAGGCAGGAAATACTTGGACACAGATAAAGGGGAACAATCCATATTTCAAGAACTTTAATCCTTTTGATGTAAAGAGATCTGCCGGTGCCGGTGTTCGTATATTCCTTCCTATGTTTGGTCAGTTTGGTCTTGACTACGGCTGGGGCTTTGACAATATACCACAATATCAAGGAACAGGAAATGGGGCAGGGCAGTTCCATTTTACCATTGGCATGAATCTTGGTGAGTTGTAAAAAAATCAAGCGAAAACCATTGTCAAAAGAATTTGTTTACCTAAATATCAATTGTTGAAGGTGTTTAAAAAGAATTTGAAAAGTAAATAGAGATGAGAAAAATTGTTTTTTTACTGACTTTTGTTTTTTTGTTAAGCGCTAATTCCTTTGCTCAAAAGGTGGCATATATTGATACAGAAAATATCATGTCGAAGTTGCCGGAGTACAATGCTGCCCAGGAACAGATTAATGCACTGGCTGTGCAATGGCAAAAAGAGATAGAGTCTAAGTTTTCAGACATCGATAAGTTATATAAATCCTACCAGGCAGAGCAAATATTACTGACCGAGGAGATGCGTAAAAAACGAGAGAATGAAATTATAGGTCGAGAGAAAGAGGTTAAGGATATGCAAAAGAAAAGATTTGGAGTAGACGGTGACTTATTTGCCAAGAGGCAAGAGTTGGTAAAGCCCCTTCAAGACAAAATATACAATGCCATACAGGAAATTGCTACCAAAGAAAAAATTGCCATCATGTTTGATAAATCAAGCGGTTTGACTATGCTTTATACCGATCCCAAATTAGACAGAAGTAAAAAAGTTTTGGAGGCGCTTGGGGTTAAAGAATGATAATATTAAGTGATTCGTTTTAATTTAAATGATTGATAAATAAATGCTTATTTATTTGCAGTAAGTTTGCATCAACAATAGAAAAATTTAGTTTCTTTGCCAAAAATTTAAACATCTTAACAGAACCTTTAAAAATGAAAAAAATCTTAAAATCCGCTTTATTTACATTAGTTTTTGGTATTTCAACTTCTATATATGCACAAAAGTTTGGCTATATTGATACAAATGAACTTTTGGCTTCTATGCCTGAAAAATCAAATGCTGAAACTCAAATTCAAAATTATGCCAAAGAACTTGAAGTTCAGCTTAAAACAATGTCTGCAGAATTTGATTCTAAAGTTGCCGATTATCAGGCTAAATCTGCTACAATGACTGAAGCCATCAAGAAAACCAAAGAAAAAGAACTTATGGATCTTCAGGAGAGAATAAAAGAATTTCAGTCAACAGCACAAGGAGAAATTGAAAGAAAAGAAAAAGAGCTTTTACAACCAATGATTGAAAAAGCAAAAAAGGGAATTGAAGAAGTAGCTAAAGAAAATAAATTTACCTATGTGTTTGATTCAGGTGTTGGTGTGTTATTATATAAGCCGGAAGGTGATGATATCATGCCATTGGTAAGAAAAAAACTTAATATTACTGCTCCGGTTGCTCCGGCTCAAGGTCCTGTAGGCCCAAGAAAATAATTAAACAGACTTAAAAGTCATTTTAAAACCAAAGTATGGCCGATTATATCGCGTTTTACTTTGGTTTTTTTTTAACCTTTTTTTGAATATATTAGATCCAGTGACGAAGCATTTAAAATCTCAGCTTGCCCAATAAATTAATTAAGCCATGGTATATAAGCATGCTCCAATAGGTGTTTTCGATTCAGGTTACGGAGGCTTAACTGTACTCAAAGAAATTGTTAAGCAATTGCCTGCCTACGATTATCTGTACCTTGGAGATAATGCCCGTGCTCCATACGGAACAAGGTCCTTCGAAACAGTTTATGAATATACATTGCAATGTGTGAGGCAGCTTTTTGATATGAATTGCGAGCTGGTGATATTGGCTTGTAATACTGCTTCTGCTAAGGCACTGCGCACCATTCAGCAAAAAGATTTGCCACTTTTGGCACCTAATAAGCGTGTTTTAGGTGTAATAAGACCTACCACAGAGCATATTGGCAAATATACCAAAACGGGTCATGTTGGTGTATTGGGTACTTCGGGTACCATAGCTTCAAATTCATACCCCATTGAAATAGAAAAGTTTTATCCTGAAATTACCGTTTGCCAGGAAGCTTGCCCTATGTGGGTCCCGATAGTCGAAAACAATGAGTTTGAAAGTGATGGAGCCGATTATTTCATCAAAAAAAACCTGGAATCTCTCCTTGCAAAAGATCCCGAAATTGATGCCATTATTTTGGGATGTACCCATTATCCTTTGTTAATTGATAAAATAAAGAAATATCTACCCTCTCATATCGCCTTAATAGCGCAAGGCGAAATCGTTGCCGACAGTTTAGGAGATTATCTTGCCCGACATCCCGAACTAGAAACTAAATGCAGTAAAAACGGCCAAATAGATTTTTACACCACCGACTCCGCCGAAAATTTTGATAGGCAGGCAAGTATGTTTTTTGGAGAAACCGTAAAATCAAGGCATTTGGTTTTGTAGTTTATCACCAGTGTGAGAAAATGTTTTATATTTGATTATTTATTAAATAATTTTATCAAATGAAAAACCAAATTAATTTTTTCAAAACTCTATTTATAGCTGCCTGCACAGTGCTTTTTTTTGGATTTGCTGCGCCCAAATATTCGTATCAAACAGAATGCGTTAGTTTAGAAACCGATGGCTACCTGACGATTAAAATATGGGATACAAATAAAGCTTCAAAATATAAACCCGAACAAGCCAGAAAAGATGCCATTCATGCCCTACTTTATTCAGGTGTTTCGGGAAGTAATGCCTGCACAACACAACCTCCGATATTAAGCAAAACCGAGGAACAAGAAAATTTTAAAAACATAGAAAAAAGTTTTTTTGCCAAAAATGGAAAATGGGCCATGTATACAAGAAGCTCCGCACCAGAAAGCACGCTGCCTGCTAACTTAGGAACAAAAAACTGGAAGGTTTATCAGGTTTCGGTTTCCAAAAATGAACTTCGTAAATATTTGGAAGACCAAAAAATAATTAAGTCGTTGAATTCCGGTTTTTAAATTTATCGATTAGCTTTATAAACAATATATTACCACAATTTAAATTATCGTATTTCATTAAAACAAATTTTTATGAATAGATCCCGTTTTTTTACCATTGTATTGCTTTTTTTTGGTGCTGTAAGCAATCTTTTTGCGCAGGCAAAAAAGCCTACTTTAATGATTTTACCCAGTGACAATTGGTGTGAGCAAAGGTTTTTTATGACTGAGTTTGATAATCAGGGAACAAAACAAAAAGTTCCCAATTACAAACAGGTTTTTCAGGAGGATACCGAAATAGGGCAGGTGATTTCTAAAATAGGGTCGCTGATGATTGACAGGGGTTTTCCATTAAAAGATGTTGAGCAGGAGTTAAAGGCCATAGAAGCGCGCAACGCCGAAGATAATATGACTTCGAGCACTGCCAGTGGTGCATCCATTTCTGAAAGCCCTTTAGATAAATTAAAAAATAAAGCTAAAGCAGATATTCTTATTCAAATATGGTGGAAAGTAAATAAAACAGAACAAGGTAAATCGGTTTCGTTTGTGCTTGAAGCTTTTGATGCTTATACCAGTAAGCGAATTGCATCGGCTACCGGAAACGGGACTCCCAACAATACAGATATTATTCCAGTCTTGCTTCAAAATGCAATTTTAGCCAACATTGATCCTTTTGCTGCACAACTGCAATCTCATTTTGATGACATGTTTAATAATGGCCGTGAAATAATTTTAACGATTAAAAAATGGAACAATTGGGATAAGGATATGGAAACTGAAATTGAGGGCAAGGAAATAACCGATCATATAAATCAATGGATGCAGTCAAATACTGTTAAAGGCCGATTCAGTATGAGTGATGCATCGGAGAATAAAATTCGGTTTGAACAGGTTAGAATTCCATTGTTTGATGCAAATAATAACGCAATTGATGCCCGTCAATTTGCAAAAGGTTTACAAAAGTTTTTTAAAGCAGCGCCTTTCAATTTTGAAGTTAAACTAATGACTCGCGGACTTGGAGAAGCAATTCTGGTTTTGGGTGAAAAATAAATCAACATGAAAAAAAATATAACTATACTATTTTTACTACTTGCTGCAATTACAAGTAAAGCCCAGGTAAAACTGGATGATTTTGGAAGAATCGTTTTGAATCCTTATTTGAACGATAATATTTCAATGCCGGCAGAGGCAAAAAGCCTTTTGCTAAATAAATTAAGTCAAATTGCCAGTAGTAACGGCATGGCCGGTAGCCAGGCAAACCCACGATTTATTATAACAGCCAACATAAATATTGGCACCAAAGATATTATTGCCGGCCCTCCTCAAATGATTGCTCAAAATTTAGATATTACTCTTTTTATTGGAGATGCTATAACAAATACTGTTTTCTCGAACACCACTTTAAGCCTTAAAGGAGTTGGTACTAATGAGAACAAATCATTTATTGAAGCTATAAAAACAATTAATCCTAAAAATAAGGAAGTACTTGCGTTTTTGGAGGAAGGTAAAACAAAAATTATAAGTTATTACAGCACACAATGTGACTTTATAATAACCGAGGCAAATACATTAGCCAAGCAGGAAAAATTTGACCAAGCTATCTATAACCTCTCATTAGTGCCTCAAGTTTGTAAAGATTGTTACCTGAAGACATCGGAATTGACAACCGATTTGTTTCAACAAAAAATAAATGCGGTATGCAAAGTAAAAATGAGTCAGGCTAAAACATTATGGGCGGGGCAACAAAATATTAATACGGCTGAAAACGCATTAAACATTTTGATGGATATAAACCCTAATGCTGCTTGTTTTAATGAGGTTACCTTGTTTACAAAGGAAATAAACAACAAATTAGTTTCAGATGAAAAAGAAAGGCTGGATATGGCTTTAAAAAAATACAATGATAAAATAGAATTGGATAAAAAACGAATTGATGCCTATAAGGATGTAGCCATAGAACAGGCTAAAAACCAACCCAAAACTATTACCTATAATAATATTTATTGGAGGTAAAAAACAAAATGACATTTGAAGATTATTTTAAAAAGGAAATTAAATCCGGTAAAGAAAAAATCACAATTGTTCTCGGCTCTTGTTTCCATATTTGTAACGATGAAACCAAATCGATACTGAATAATTGGGAATTAATTTTAAAGCATTTAGACGAACAAGTTAAGTTAAGTGATAATTATATGCTGGATTTTGAAAAGATTATTTTGTCAAAAAAATCCACAAAACAAGCAAATGAAGTTGAAAAAGACTTGCTGAAATGTATTGCCGAAAAAATCAAAACGGAACAAAACAAACTATCCGAAACTGAATTACACAATTATCACTACCAAATATTTAACCCAAAATATGTATCAGATATTATTGTCTTGAATTTTGATAGCATAGTTGAAATATTATGCAGGAGGTTCCTGAATTGCAAGATTTCTGGATTGAAATATGTTTCGATAAACTCAAAAAAATCTGTAAATGCAAAAATTCATCAAACA
>CANHPJ010000046.1 GCA_947462515.1 Bacteroidota bacterium
GATTTTCCTGTTGAGGAACAATAAATATCTCCTGCTGTTGAAGCATCGTTTACATACCATTTTTTCGCCTGTATCCGGTAGGGCACCAGAAACAGTATAAAACAAAAAATTATGTATTTATAGACATTCATTTTGCCTCCAAAGATTGGAAAAACTAAAGGACAATTTATTATAAAAAAGCACTATCGGTAAATATAGTTATTTTTTATAAAAAGTAAGTTTTGAATCTGTTTAACTAAAACAAATTAATTGATTAAGAGAACAATAAACGATTTGAACTTGATTAATAAACCAATAGAAATAAAATAATTTTATTGGTAATTAAGGCTGGTTTATAGCAGACCATACATAACACGACCTATCATAAAATAGATAAAAAGACCTATGATGTCGTTAGATGTAGTAATAAAAGGGCCGGTGGCAAGGGCAGGATCTACCTTGTATTTATTTAAAACAAGCGGCACAAAGGTACCGAATATAGCAGCAAAAATAATTACAGAAACTAGCGCAATGCTAACGGTAAGGCTTAATGCAAGCGAATCATTAAAAATTAAATTATAAGACAAGAGTAATACAGAACATATTACTCCATTAAAGAGCCCTACCGAGAGCTCTTTTAATAACTTAGGCAATATACCGCCTTTACTCAAAGAATTGTTGGCAAGTCCCTGCACTATCAATGCCGAAGACTGCACTCCTACGTTTCCGCCCATAGCCGCAATAAGAGGCATGAAAAAGGCCATTTCAGGATTTATCTTTATTTGTGGCTCATATAAGCCAATTACTTTTGAGCCAACTACACCACCAAAAAGTGCTACAATAAGCCATGGTAAACGAGCCCTCGAAATAACCATTATATTGTCTGAAGATTCAATATTTTCGGATATACCCGACATTAACTGGTAATCTTTTTCGGCTTCTTCCTTCATCACGTCCATCACATCATCGATGGTAATTCGTCCTATCAATCTATTTAAGTCATCTACTACAGGCAATACAACAAGGTCGTATTTTTGCATGATGCTCGAAACCTCCTCATCTTTTTGTTTTGCTTTTACAGCAATATAATCGGGGTTATATAAGTCTGATATTTTGGCTTTTTCGGGAGCTAACAAAAGTCTTTTTAATGACAGTAAGCCAAGTAATTTTTTATTGTCATCAATAACATAAATGGTATAGACAGACTCCACTGTTTCTGCTTGCTTGCGCATTTCACGCAGGCACTTAAACACGTCCCAATTAAGATTGACGGCAATAAGTTCTTTAGCCATTAAACCACCGGCAGTATCTTCGGGGTAATTCAACAAGTCGACGATATCACTTGCTTGGGCGGCATCTTCAATAAAAGAAATTACCTCTGCCTTAACACTTTCGGGGAGGTCAGCAATAAGATCCGCTGCATCATCAGACTCCAGGTTGTCAATTACTCCTTTGGCAATCTCTTCGGAAGAAAATGAAGTCAGAAATTTTTCTCTGGCATCATCTTCCATCTGCATCAGCACTTCAGCTGCCTCTTCCTTGTCGAGTATTTGATATACAAATTGAGCCTCTTCGAGATCCAGTTTATCAAAAATATCAGCAATGTCGGCAGGGTAAAGCTCATTCAACTGGGTTTTTACAAAATCAGCATTCTTCAGATCAATTTCTTGCCTTAGCGCAGATAAATACTCTTTGGTTAATTCGAATTGCATCTGATAATGTTTTCCCTTTGTTTTGAATACAGTATAATACTTGATTTTAAAGAATTAAAACAAGCCATTTTGTTTTGAGAGTCACAAATTTAACCCAAATTTTCAATTACCAAAATTACCTTTACATTAAGAAACGCGGAATGAAAAAGCAAGACACCACTTGTCTTTTCAATTTTCGAGCCAGAATGAATACGAAATAAGGAAAGGGGAAATTGTGAAATCAACAGTTTATGCCTGTTAAAAGCAAAAATCTTAAATCGCCTAACAGGCAATTAATTAAAGTTATTGCAGAGTCTGCCAGGCAAAAAATTTAAAAAAAGAAGATTAAAGGCCTTAATCTTTTTTAAAAACAAGACCCGACTTAATCATTTCTCCAAGGTTTGGTCTTAAGCGGCTTTTGTATACAGAAAGACAATCTTCTTTTTTACGGCCTTTTCTGATTTTACGCTGCTCTTCAATTGGCAACTGGGCTATGTGAAGGCATTCAGGAGTGCAGCATCCACTCATTTTTTCTTTGCAGGCATCACACTGAATAAATAATAAATGGCAATCGTCATTGGCGCAATTAACGTGGATATCGCATGAACTGCCACATTGGTGACATTTACTTATCACCTCATCGCTGATTCTCTCTCCCAAGCGCTCGTCAAAAACAAAATTCTTACCTCTGAACTTTGATTTTAAGCCCTGGGCATTAACCTGTCTGGCATATTCTATGATGCCACCGTGCAGCTGGTTAACATCTTCAAATCCATTGTGTTTGAAATAAGCACTGGCTTTTTCACACCTGATGCCGCCGGTGCAGTAGAGCAATACTTTTTTATCTTTTTTATCTTTCAACAAATCAATAACCATTGGTAATTCTTCACGAAAGGTATCAGCATCGGGACAAATGGCATTTTCAAAATGGCCTATTTCACTCTCGTAATGATTTCGCATATCTACCACAATGGTATCAGGCAGATCCATAGCTTCATTAAACTCTGCGGCACTTAAGTGTTTGCCCACATTGGTAACATCAAAGCTTCCTTCATCCAGTCCATCTGCTACAATTTTTTCCCTAACCTTAATTGCCAGTTTATAAAAAGATTTGCCATCATCTTCAACAGCAATCTTAAAAGGCATATCCTTGAATTCATTGTAGGAAAACAAGTTTTCTTTAAAGGCTTCCCAACTTGCTTCGGGCACACTCATTTGTGCATTAACACCCTCCTGAGCAAGGTATATCCTGCCCAAAATTCCCAACTCAAGCCATTCTTTAAATAATTTATCGCGTAGCTCGTTTGGATTTGATATTATCACATACCTGTAAAATGAAAGCGTGATTCTTTTAACAGTGTCTTGCTGAAGTTTTTGTTTTAATTCTTTTTTATTGATGCGGTTATGGAGAAACATGGCTTAACTTATTGTAATAGGCAAAGATAATCGATAAAATAACGAAATAAAAATGATTTTTATCACAAAAAACTCTTTCCTCAAATCGCTTAAAATACCTGATAACACAATGCAACAAAGTGATTTGTTGAAGGCAAATTGATAAAAATATTATGAAAAAACTTAATATAGGTTTTCGTTTTTTTATAACGGCTAGTTTATTAATTTTACGTCTTGTTGTTTTATAAAAAGCCTAAAATATCTTCCACAAGATGGATAAATTCAAAATATTAGATGAAAAAATTGCCGAAGCTCAGTTGGGTGGAGGACAGTCCAGAATTGATTCGCAGCATAAAAAAGGAAAACTTACTGCACGTGAGCGAATCCATTTTTTAATGGATGAAGGTTCATTCGAAGAAATAGGAATGTTTGTAACCCACCGATCGGTAGAATTTGGCTTGGAGCGTGAAAAATATCTGGGCGACGGGGTGGTTACCGGCTACGGGACAATAAGCGGCAGACTCGTTTATGTGTTTGCTCAAGATTTTACTGTTTTTGGAGGCTCTTTATCGGAAACTCATGCCGAAAAAATTTGTAAAATAATGGATCTTGCCATGAAAAATGGGGCCCCAGTTATTGGCCTTAACGATTCGGGTGGAGCCCGTATTCAAGAAGGAGTAGTTTCATTGGGCGGTTATGCCGATATATTTTACAGAAACACAAGAGCTTCGGGGGTTATCCCTCAAATATCGGCCATTATGGGACCATGTGCCGGAGGTGCGGTTTATTCACCTGCCCTCACAGATTTCGTTTTAATGGTCGAAAAAACCTCTTATATGTTTGTAACCGGCCCCAATGTGGTTAAGACGGTTACTCACGAAGAAGTTTCTTCAGAAGAACTGGGTGGAGCAACTACGCATGCCACCAAATCGGGGGTCACTCACTTTGCATGTGCAAACGGCATAGAATGCATCAACTACATTAAAAAACTTCTTTCATACATACCACAAAACTGCGAAGAGCTGCCACCTTCCTTACCCTATGAAATCGGAAATGAGTCGAGGCCCAAATTAAACTCCATAATCCCTTCAAATGCCAATCAACCCTATGATATAAGAGATGTTATCAATGGAGTAATTGATGAAGAGTCATTTTTTGAAGTTCATAAGGATTTTGCCGAAAACATAGTGGTTGGCTTTGCAAGACTTGCCGGAAAAAGTTTAGGCATTATTGCCAATCAGCCGGCATTTTTAGCCGGTGTTTTAGACATTAATTCTTCTTTAAAAGCAGCACGCTTTGTTAGGTTTTGCGACAGTTTCAATATTCCGCTTCTAGTATTCGAAGACGTTCCGGGATTTTTACCGGGCACCGATCAAGAATGGAATGGGGTAATTACTCACGGTGCCAAATTACTTTATGCCTTTTGTGAGGCCACCGTTCCAAGAATTACGGTAATAACCCGAAAAGCTTATGGTGGAGCTTACGATGTGATGAACTCAAAACATATAGGTGCAGATATGAATTACGCCTGGCCAACAGCAGAAATTGCCGTAATGGGTGCCAAAGGAGCTGCCGAAATCATTTTCAAATCAGAAATAGCTTCCTCACCCGATCCGGAAGCCAAATTGAAAGAAAAAGAACTTGAATACCTTACCCATTTTGCAAACCCATACAGGGCGGCCGAAAGAGGATTTATTGATGAGGTAATAAAACCCGAACAAACAAGAGAGAAGTTGATAAAGGCATTTAAAATGCTTGAAAACAAAGTGGATAAGCTACCAAGAAAAAAACACGGAAACATTCCCTTATAATTTTTTGGTGTAATTAATGATGAATAAATTTATTAAACATATAATTTAAACGCTCAAGAAATGAATGTTCTTTTACTTGGTTCAGGCGGACGAGAAAATGCCTTCGCATGGAAATTATCTCAAAGCAAAAGATTAAATAAATTGTTTATAGCACCGGGTAATGCCGGGACTTCTGCCTACGGGGAAAACATAGACATAGCCGTAACCAATTTTGACGCAATAAAACATTTTGTTGTTGAAAATGCCATAGACATGGTGGTTGTTGGGCCTGAAGACCCGCTTGTAAACGGTATTGTTGACTATTTTAGAGTTAACGAAGAGCTTAAAAACATTACTTTGATAGGTCCGTCAAAAGAAGGAGCCAGACTCGAAGGCAGCAAAGACTTTTCTAAAATCTTTATGAAGCGTCATAATATTCCTACCGCTGAGTATAAGACTTTCAATAAGGAGAGCATACAAAAAGCCTACGATTTTCTAGAAACACTCAAGCCACCTTATGTTTTAAAGGCCGATGGCCTGGCAGCAGGAAAAGGCGTGGTGATACCTCATACCATTGAAGAAGCCAGAGCTGAATTAAAGTCGATGCTTGAAGATGCCAAATTTGGTGAGGCAAGCAATAAAGTGGTTATAGAAGAGTTTTTACAAGGTATTGAATTATCGGTATTTGTGCTTACAGATGGCTCTTCCTATAAAATTTTACCTGCTGCCAAAGATTACAAGCGTATTGGCGAAGGCGACACCGGTTTAAATACAGGTGGTATGGGAGCAGTTTCGCCGGTTTCTTTTGCCAATGAAGACTTCATTAAAAAAGTAGAGGAAAGAATCGTTAAACCAACAATTAACGGATTGAAAAAAGACCAGATATCCTATCAGGGTTTTCTTTTTATTGGATTGATGAATGTTGCCGGAGACCCTTATGTGATTGAGTATAATGTTAGAATGGGTGATCCGGAAACAGAAACAGTATTGCCTCGCATAAAATCAGATTTATTGGAATTATTCGATGCTGTGGGTAAAGAGCAGCTTCATGGCCAAACACTCGAAATAGATCCAAGAACAACGGTAACTGTTATGCTTGTTGCAGGAGGATACCCGGGAGATTACGAAAAAGGAATACAAATAGATGGCATTGATGATGTTAAAGAAAGTATTGTTTTTCATGCCGGCACCATATCAGGCGAAGAAGAAACAGTATTAACCAATGGTGGCAGGGTGCTGGCAATTACCTCTTATGGAAATTCAATACAAGAGGCGGCAGAAAAATCATTTTCCAATGCCGAGAAAATAAATTACACAGGAAAATATTACAGGAAAGATATAGGGAAAGATCTTATAGCATATAAGGGATAATAAAAAAGCCCCGATAATTTCGGGGCTTTAAAAATTATTTTAATGTTCCATTTTGTTCTGCCTCTCTGTTGTAGGCAAACATTTGACGAAGCCAAATAAAAAACAATACAAAGCCAACAACAATAAATAAAACATTAGGAAAATTACCTAATTTCGTTAATATTTTAAAAGTGGCTTCAAAGAATTTTTGAAGTGCAAAAAATAGCTCATTTAATCTCATAACAGTAATTTTTTGTATCCTATTAAAGGCAAAAGTAAATAAAAAATCCTAAAATCAATTATGCTAATCAGGTTTTTTAAAGACAATCTACCTTTTCCGTTGTATGCGGTATTACCGGTGCTTACTTTTTTATTATGGATACCGGGTTTTTTAGCATTCAAGCAGGTAGAGCCGGCTTACCAAATGCCACTATACAATACCCTTAGCTCAATACTTTTTTACTTTCCCAATTTAGCTTGGTTTTTATCGGTGGGACTGATTTATTTCGAGGCCATATTATTGAATGCCTATGTCAATAAGTTTGAGATACTGACAATAAGAAGCAATTTACCTGCCCTGTTTTTTGTCATCATCACAAGCGCATTCTCCTCCTTTCAACTGTTTCATCCGGTAATAATATCCAACTTACTATTAATAATTGCTTTCGGAAGAATATGCAGTATTTACAGACAGGACTACGTTTTTGCCTATACTTTTGACGTGGGTGCCTTAATCGCATTGGCTTCCTTGTTTTACTTTCCGGCGATAATATTTTTTCCTGTTGCCTGGTTTAGCTTGGCTGTGATAAGACCTTTTATATGGCGTGAATATGTTATTTCATTGCTAGGAATGCTAACTCCGTATGGTCTTTTAATCACGTATTATTTGTTTACTGATAAATTGACTTATCTTTTTAAAGAGGTGTATTATATCCCCTATTTGGATTTGTTGAAGTTTGATTTGGGAAATGAAAAATACTTATATCTAGTATTTGGTGTGCTATCCATAATAGGTGTGCCTAGATTGATTTCCATTTCGGGATTAAGTGTAGTTCGAACGCAAAATCTACTTAAGGTTATTGGTTTTGCGTTTTTTATAGGCATTTGTGCCTTTGTTTTATTTAGAAACACCTTCAGTTATACCTTTATGCTTTTGGCCTTTCCATTGGCGGTGCTTCTGGCCAATTATTTTATTACCGTAATTAAACAATGGATAGCCGAAGTGGTATTTATTATTTTGATACTGATTGCTGTTTTTCAATATATTTATTGAGGCAGAGAGAACTTATTTTCAGGCTAAATCAATTGATAAACAGACAAAAACTTGACACAAAGGACAAAATAATCTGTCATTGTTTGAGTAAAAAAATTTATTTCAATCAAATTAATTAAATAATCTTATTTTTGCACTTTAAAATTTAAAGCTTAATAAACCGATACCTATGTTAAAATTCGGAGTAGTTACGTTTCCCGGTTCCAATTGCGATGAAGATATGATTTATGTTCTTGGAACAGTGCTTGGACAAAAAGTAGAATCATTATGGCATAAAGACAGAGATTTGAAGGGTTGCGATTTCATTGTATTGCCTGGTGGTTTTTCATATGGTGATTACCTTAGATCCGGAGCAATTGCGCGCTTTTCTCCTATTATGGAAGAGGTGGTTAAGCATGCCAATAAAGGCGGTTATGTAATGGGAATTTGTAATGGATTTCAAATATTATGTGAAGCAGGCCTGGTACCGGGTGCTTTGTTGCATAATAATACCCAGAAATTCATTTGCAAAAATGTACATATAAAAGCTGATAATAACAATACGCTTATTACTTCGGCTGTTGACACTAACAAAGCACTTAAAATTCCTATTGCGCATGGCGAAGGAAGATATTACGCCGATGAGGCTACATTAAAATCAATACAAGATAATGGCCAGGTGCTTTTCCGTTATTGCGATCAAAATGGAAACATTACAGAGGATAGTAACCCTAATGGTTCTATTTTAAACATAGCAGGAGTTACCAATGCCGGTAAAAATGTTTTTGGTATGATGCCACATCCAGAAAGAGCTGCTGATGAGCATCTTAACAATACAGACGGCAAATTTCTTTTTGATTCTATCTTAAGTCTTGCTAGAGTTTAACAGCTAATTATATTATTGATAAAGGCTCCTAACGGAGCCTTTTTTGTTTAGAGGCTTTTCCTTTGAGATACTTTGGAAAAGCAGGTCTTTTGGAGATAATAGTGCCTGTATTTTTTCTGATTATAATTTCCCAACCCATATTATTTTTGACACATCAAAAATAATGGAACAACGCTCGTCCGGAAAGCAACTTATTAGGGATTTATTGTGAGCGATAAATGATGTTAATGATTTTTGCGTTTGACAAAACATGCATTATTATATAACCCAAAGATTACAAAAAATTCAACATACCAAAAACGGACAATATTTAATAGGAAAAAGTATTAGGTATTATTAGGACCTATTTTGTCCATTTAGCCTTAAATCTGCTTTCCATATATATAAGAAACAGATATCGGAATCTATTTCAAGGGAGATAAAAAAAGCCCGAATGAAAAAACATTCGAGCTTCTATAAATTTGGTATTAGTTACATCTTTACAATAACAAACTCCGTTCTTCTGTTATTTTGGTGCTCTTGATCAGAACAATCAGATTTTTCTTTTCCTTCGCAAGGGCAGTTATTTGTTAATTTAGTCTCTCCATAACCCTTTCCATAAATTCTCTTTTTGGAGATGCCATTTTTAACAACATAAGCTGCTGATGCTTTTGCTCTGTTATTTGATAGTATATTGTTATAAGCTTTGCTGGAACGACAATCTGTATGCGAGCCA
>CANHPJ010000047.1 GCA_947462515.1 Bacteroidota bacterium
AACCATTCTCACCCTAAGTGTACCATTTCGAAAAAATCTTATTTAATTAAAAAGTTTTGTTTGAAGCTTAAATCTAGCAGATTTAAAACCATAACATTTAACAGATCTATCCTTTCTGTAAATCAAGAGGGTTGATAAAACATCATTTAAACCAGCCAGAATACATCAGGTAATTATCGGCAATGCGATTTATTTCGCCTTTAATGAGTTCCTGGCTGATGTCTTTTACCTTTTTGGCGGGTACACCGGCGTAAATGCATCCTGATTCTATTTTGGTGTTTTCGAGCACCACGGCTCCTGCGGCTATAATGGTATTGCTTCCAATCTCTACATTATCCATTACTATGGCACCCATGCCAATCAGCACATTGTCGTGCACGGTACAGCCATGTACAATGGCATTATGCCCAACAGATACATTGTTACCCAGAGAGACTTTAGTTTTTTCGTAGGTGCAGTGTATTACAGCCCCATCCTGAATGTTTACTTTGTTACCCATTCTAATGGAGTTAACATCACCTCTTACCACGGCATTAAACCAAACGCTACATTCGTTACCCATTACAACATCGCCAACAATAGTGGCATTTTCTGCAAAATAACAATCGTTTCCATATTGCGGGTAAATTCCTTTTACTGGTTTAATAAGAGCCATTTTTTATGTTTTTAAATTTAATGATGAAATGCTTTTTGCATCAAATCAGTTTATTCGAAGTTCCTGTCCTACCTTTAATCTTGATTTTTTATTCAAGGCATTTAATTCATACAGTTTTTTCAGGCTTATGCCGTATCGCTCGGCAATCTGGTAGGGTAGATCACCATTTTTCACCTTATAAAAAGCGGCGCCATCAGGAAACGCTATATAGGATGATTTTGTTTTTTTTAAGATGAATGCTTCACTAAACAATTCTTTTTCTTTAAAAGAAATCAAGTAAGAGGGGTCAATGGGTTTACCTTTAAAACGAATTTCAAAATGCAGGTGGCTGCCACGCGATCTGCCGGTGTTGCCGCCGAGGCCTAATACCTGCCCGGCATTTATTACCTGTCCGGGCTTTACTTTTATCTTGTATAAATGCGCATAGAGCGTTTCTAAGCCGTTATAATGTCTTATGACTACCACATTGCCGTAAGTGCTTTGGTTTCTGGCTACGCGCACCATACCATCGAACGCGGCCACTACCGGAGCCCCTGTTTTAAGGTCAATATCTATACCATTATGATTGCGTCCATCACGAGGGCCAAAAGGAGAGGTTAAAGGTCCGTTATATGGGTGAACATATTTGCAGAAATTGGAAGAATCTTCTATAACCAGTTTTTGTACTGAATCAGCTGCCCATAATTCATCCGAGTAAGGGTTTGCTTTTTTTGTGTCCCAGCTTTCATAGAAACAGTTCGCAGGGTATAAAGATTGATCGTAAAAATTGGTTATTGCAACTTCATCCAGGTTAAAGGATTCGTTATTGCTTGTTCTTGTAGCTACATAATAATTTATCTGATTTATAGCGTGGTAGGGAATTTCCTTTAACTCAAATAGAGAGTCTATTTTTAAATAGATTTCTTCATCACTTTTTCCTTTTATTGATAAAAATAAGTTGATCTGGCTGATAAAATCTTCGGGTGGATTATCGAGCTTTTTTAATGAGTCGAGCATTAACGAAAGTTCTGTTTCATTTTTGTTTTTTAAGGACAGGTAAAGATTGATTCTATTAACGAAGCTTGTTGGAACAACATCTAAAGTAAACAAAGAGTCAATATAATAAATCAGTTTTTCATCTGATATTCCTTGAAAAGAGAGAGCATCGAAATTATGCTTACTTTCTTCAACAGATAAACAAAAGGAATCAGAAATCAGAGGATCGCTCGTGAAATTTACACGGCAAGATATTTTTGAATCAGCAGCAGATAATCTCTTAAGGGAAAAGATAAAAAACAATAAAACAAGCCTTCTCAATATTGCTTTCAACGACATTTTAGGTATACTGTTTAGCTCAAATATTATTTTTTATTAATCATATGCAATTTACAAAATCTATGCTGAAAGTTGATTTTAAAATGGAGCTTGAAAAAGTAATTTTTCAACATTTTGTTAATTTTTTTATGTCGCAAAATTTGGAATAGAGCTCATGTAAGATTGCTTTAAGGAAGTCCGTCTTATTTGTATTTCAGTTTAAAATATAAAATCAAGCCTACCAGAATTGCAGTAATTCCATTAAACAAAGTGATAGGGATTGATTCCATATAAACACCATAGATTATCCAAAGACAAACCCCAATTAAAAGTACTACAAACATAACAAGTGATATGTCGGCGACAGATTTTGTTTTATAGATGGTAATAACCTGAGGCAAGAACGAAATCGTTGTGCATATGCCGGCCATAAATCCAAGAAATTGTAAATAATCCATAGTTTAGTGTTCAAGGTTTAATTTTCTCAATTTTGGAGCTATTCTAGCAGCCACCAGCGAAGATAAAACAGCTATAGAGCCGCCCATTACTACCGAAGGCACCACCCCCATTAATCGGGCAGCGGCACCAGACTCAAAAGCGCCTATTTCATTGGAAGAGCCTATAAACATGGTATTTACAGCAGAAACTCTTCCTCGCATGTTTTCAGGCGTTAGGAGCTGCATAATAGAAGATCTTATCACAACGCTTACACTGTCGAACATCCCA
This sequence comes from Bacteroidota bacterium, assembly GCA_947462515.1. Classification (GTDB taxonomy): domain Bacteria; phylum Bacteroidota; class Bacteroidia; order JACCXN01; family JACCXN01; genus CANHPJ01. Next base: position 2,675 of record CANHPJ010000047.1, read on the forward strand.
CTTATAGCAAGTATGATTAAAGAGAGGAAAAAGTTTTTGGAGAGCGCAAAAACAACCATACAAATCCCAAATCCGGCAACGGAGAAAATTAAATTTCTTCCGGCTTTTTTTAAAGGGGGCTTATAAGCTAAATAAGTGGCGGCCAATATGGCTCCTACAGAAGGAGCAGCATTTAAAAACCCGAATTCAACAGGTCCCACAAATAATATTTCATTGGCAAAAACCGACAACAAGGCAACTGCGCCTCCAAATAATACGGCAATTAAATCCAATGCCATTGCACCAAGAAAAACCTGATTACCGAAAACAAACTTAACACCTATTGCGAGACTTTCTCTCAGAGAATAAGCAATAGTTTGTTCAGGCACAGGTTTTGGTTTTATTCTATAGGTAAGGATAAGTCCTAAAGCAACCAGTAAAAGCGCAATTAGATAGCTGCTTTGCACGCCAAGGTAGCCAATTATCACACCTCCTATGGCAGCACCTGCAACAGTAGCTCCTTGCCAGAATGTGCTGTTCCATGCTGCCGAGCCGGCATATAATTCTCTTGGCACTAGTTGCGACATTAGTGCAAAGTTAGCAGGTCTGAAAAATCCACGGGCAATTCCGCTGGCAAAAACAGTTAAGTAGATTGGCCATACATTGTTCGTTAGATATCCGGATGCGTAGCTTGTGGATAAAAAGTACAAACCTGCAGAGGTGAATAAAAACATGGCGGTTGATACTACCACGATTTTTCTTCTGTCCATTTTGTCGGCAAGGTGTCCCGCATACAGGGCAACTGCCAGGGCGGGTAGGGCTTCCGATAAACCAATCATCCCAAGAGAAAGTGCATTTTTTGTGATCTGAAACACCTGCCAGTAAAGCGTGACGTTTTGAATCTGAACGGCAAGGGTCATTAAAACTCTTGCTGCAATGAAATTTTTAAAATCCGGGTATTTAAATACGGTATATGCTTGATCAGAAGAGTTAAAAAGAAATTTTAAATTCATTTTAAATTGATAATGGCTTAATTACTGTGAAACAAGGCTGATGTTGCAGAAATTTTCCGGCTAATAATATTTAGTTCAAAAGTAAGCATCCTTATTTAAACATTCAATTGATTATTTTCTTAGTAGGCAAAAAAATACCCAAGTCATTAATCTTTTAGCCTATGTCTATTCTTTAAGTTTTGATTTTCAGGCATTTGTTTTTTATGTCAACTGTGGATTGATTTTTATTGATTATTAAGTAAAACTTGATTAATCATGAAAATTTTAAAAACGATTGGTGTTGTGCTTTTGGTGTTGTTTGCAATAATAATTGTTGTTTCTGCTTTGGCGCCTCCTAAGATGAAAATTGAAGAGTCCATAATTATAAAAGCAAAGCCAAAAGTGGTTTTCGATGAATTGAATGATTTGAAAAAATGGCCTAAGTGGAGTGCGTGGTCTCAAAAAGATAAGGATATAAAATGGAGTTTTTCTGATACATCTTCTGGTCAGGGAGCGAATATGAGCTGGGAGAGCAGTATGGTTGGAGTTGGCAAGCAAGTCATAGAGGTAAGTGATCCAAATCGCCATGTTATTACCAAACTGAATTTTTCAGGTTGGCAGGGGGATAATTACGAGAGTTTTTTTATTGAAGCGGTTCCGGAAGGATCAAAAGTGACACGTTCACTGGAGGGTGCTGAATTGAAATTTTTTCTGCGCGGTTTCGCTGTTTTAATGCATAAAATGGTTCAAAAAGATTATCAGCAGGGGCTTGAAAATTTGAAATCGATATGTGAAGCTAAGCCTCAGGATATTGAAATGAAAATAGAGCTGAAAACCATCAAGGCCATCTCAGGGTTAGCAATTATGGACACAGCCACCTCAAGGCAAATAGGAGAAAGGATAGGAGCTGATTTCAATGAAATAGCAGACTACATCAAACAGCTAAAAGGAAAGCAAACAGGAGCGCCTTTTGCGGTTTATTATCAATACAAAAACGATACGATGGTTTTTCAAGCCGGTATCCCCACAGATAAGAATCTAAAGGAGAATGAACGCATTAAAGTTATCAAGCTAAATGGTGGGAAGGTGGCAGTGGGTCGTTATCAAGGGAGCTTCGAAAATATAGGTCGCGCGCATGAGTCAATTAATAAATGGATTTATGAAAACAAATTAGGATTGAATGGTTCACCATGGGAGGTTTATCTTACCAATCCTGCAGAAGAACCTGACCAGGAAAAGTGGATAACAGAAATTTATTATCCTGTAAATTAAGTATACAGCTTATTTTCCTAGCCATTTGTTTAACTCTGTTTTTCAGATAAGATAAGTAGCAATGCATAGTGCGATGCAGCAGGGCTGGCATACAAAGCAATTTATTAAAAAGAATTGCTTTAAATGAAAGACATCAATGATGAGTATTATAAAATCCTCATTTATCGTAAGTTCGAAATCTTACGAATAAAAGGTGTTAATTATTCAGAAGGGTTCTCTGATGAAGTGTTTTTAAATTTTTGAAATTCTTCACTTTGTTCGATGGAAAACATCACTTGTTTGAGCAGAACATCAGAATTGGAATTATAATCAATTTCTAAGGGGGCTTTAAATTTTACAGAAAGGTTAACGCCTCGTTTTTTTAGCATAAGGCCTTTTTTATCAAAAGCCCTTCTAAAGCCATTTATCACAACCGGCACAACAACAGGCTGATATTTTTTTATAATGTGTGAGGTACCTCTTCTTCCGGGAGCAAATGCTTTGGTGGTGCCTTGAGGAAAAGTAATTACCCAGCCATCGTTTAATGCCAAGCCAATATTGCTAATATCCTGAAAATTTACTTTTCTGTTTATATCCTGTCCTGCTTCACGAAAGGTGCGTTTAATGGAAACTGAACCCAAATAAGCAAATAATTTAGGCAGCCATCCTGCTTTCATAGTTTCTTCAGCAGCAATGTAGTATAGGTTAGAAATAGGACGAAAAAGGTAAAGAGGATTCTTTATGGAGTTATTAAAGCCTGATTTTGAACTCGAAATAATGTGACCAATAGCCATCACATCCGCAAAATAGGTTTGGTGATTTGAAACAAAAAGAACGTTTTTCAAAGGTAAGCCTTTAAGATGCTCAGTACCTTCGATTTTTAACTTGTTGATTCTTGCAAACCTGGAATAGCTTGCAATACTCACAATAAAAGTCAGAGCTTTTTTGATAATAATGTTATGTCCTAAACAGTCTTTTTTCAGCATTTTGCCGATGGCTCTTAATGAAGATTTTTAAAAAATAATCTGCTAATTTATATATTCCTGTGTAATTATCGAAATTGATTTCAAATTTAATTAAATCTTAGCGTTAAAGCATCCATCTTATATGCCTAAGTAGTGAAGAAAAATAAATTGTTTTTTTTGTCATAGTGGCTTGATTTTTTAAATTTGCCATCCTAAAAACACAAAAGATGGACTTTAAGAAGATAAATCAACAATTGATTGAACTGATTGATTTGAACCAGCAGTTAGAAAAAATGAATTATAATGATCCTTCCTACGATGATTTGGAAGATAAGATCCACGCGATTCAAGATGATTTGAATCAGAAACATGGAGCCTTTTTCGAAAAAATAATTACCGGAATATACAAACAACTGAATTCTGATGATGAAATTTTGAATTTTACTGATTATATAGCCCGAACATACAAGAAATCAACTGAAACAGAATTCGGCACTCAATATTTAGTTGATCCTGATGATAGTATCTCAATAAACTTCAAGCATGAAAGTTTAAAAGGGAAAGTTCTGGAGGGAAATTTGTATTTTAAACCTAACCCTTTAAGAATTGCTTTTTTATTGGGTGCCCAAGAAAGAATTTTGTGGAATTGTGAAGAAAAAAAATAGTATATTTACATTATAGTTCTTTTTTACATAATTAGTCACAAAATAATATTCAAACAAAGCATAGTTAATTTTATAGTATTTTAAAAATTCATACTTGCAGTTCTTTGTTTTCTGAAGTATACCCAATAAAATTCCAACAATACTAAAAACTGTTTCGTTTTATTTTAAATTATTAAATCTTTTCTTTGGCAAATGATTTCCAAAGAAAACATTAATGATTTATCCTATATAAATTTGGCATTTATTGGTGTAATTATAGGTTAGTTCATACTAACGTAAGTTTGTTTTCCACTTATCAATATATTATGGTTTATAAATTAAATTTTTAGAGTTAAGGCCGGCAATAAACAATATCCTTTTGACTTGGTTAAAATGGCTGCATAACTCTAATATTTATTTCTCGTTATTGATCAATTATAGAGAAAAAAGTTTCGCACTTTAACATTAATCTTTGTATTATGCAGCACAAGGGAGAAATAGTAGAAAAAGCAATCCGTCAAAGTGGATATCCAATCACTTATCTGGCCAAGAAACTGAAAAGAAGCCGAAGATGGATGTATCATTTGTTTGAAAACGCAAACATATCTTTAGACCTTATTATTCGTATTGGAGAAGCCATACATTATGACTTTTCCGGGGACATAAAGGAGCTCAAAAAGTATGATTTGTATCCGTCAAATAAATCTGATAGCCAATCAGAATCGATGAGCAAAAAAGCTTCTAAAGATTCTGAAAAATGGAAAAATAAATATTTGGATCTGCTCGAAAAGCATAACACTTTGCTTTCGCAGCTCAAGAGTACCTACAAAACGACGAAGCCCAAAAAGAAGTAGAAACTGTTAAAATGTAAGTTTCAACTGTATTTTAAAGTCTGAACTTAAATTTTGTATTTCGTTCCCTACATAGCTTTTATTTTCTTTTTGGTTATCAAATGTGCTTTTAGAACATCTAATACCTAGTTCTGTTTTTTTATTGGGTTTGTATTTTAGTGTAATATATGTTCTGTTCCCTCTATAATAATATGAGGGTATAGTAAAACTCGATGCTACATCGTTTTCGAATGCATATATTCTTGAATTATAGGAGTCTGTGTCAAATAAGGCATATCTAAATGCAAATGAAAAAGGGTGCTTCAAGCTATTGTAAATTACATCCTGAAATATCAAATAACCATTCTCTTTCTCTTTGTTTTCCAGGTTGTATGTTACTAATTCCACCCTATTCCTTAATTTAATTGAGGGTGAAATTTCAAAACTTATATTGTAACGGAAATTCAATTGATTATTGGAGATCAAATAATCGATTTCATCTATATCCTCAGAAGTGTTTTTTAATTTATCTCGCAATCTAATCCGGCCATACATATCAACTTTTTTTGAGGGAGTGTAGTTAATTTGTATTAAGGCATCTTTTCCATGTGAGGATCCATTTACCTGATACTTTAACCAAGTAAAATTAAATCTGTCAAAATAAGCTGTAATAGTGATTTTTTTGAAAGGACCTGCATTTATACCCAGATAAATACCTTTTTCATTGGCAGGTTTAAGGTTTTCAGAAATAGCGTTTGCATATAGAGACTGGTATCCTCTGCTATAATTTCTATAGTGCATAACAAAGAGTAGTTTTCGATCCAAAGATATCAGTACACCATTATTAATTGCAAGGGAGCCATTTTTGCTTCTCGATATTTCGCCAAAAAAATTATAGTTGCCCACTAGAAATTGGTGATCTATGCCTAGATTATTATTTTCAGAACCATTAAATTCAAACTGATTATAGGGTGTTAAATCCCTATTTAGGATTATTCCGTATTGAGTAGAGGAAAAGGTTCCTCCAAAATTGAAATTTCTTTTCTTGTAGGCGATATGTGTTCCGTATATTTTTTCGGAAAGTGTTTTTCTTCTATTGTTTTCTAATTGGGTTCTGTGTAAGCCCGTTTGTTCAAAAGCTGATACGAAATCAGTTTCCTGTGGTAATTTTTCATCGATATAATTTACCGAATCCTCATAAGAATTAATGTTGGCATCAATTTTTTTTCTTGAAAAAAAGGTAGTCAGTTCAATAGACTTAAACCCAAATGTGGCGGCAGCACCCCTAAGAAAACGGTTCTCATCAACAGAAGTATATGGTTTAATAACATTGGCATTTCTTTTTATATTCATGATATTTGACGACTTACCAAATCCAAATCCAGAGTAAAAGCATAGTCCCTGACCAAATTGAGCCTGATAATCACCAAGAGCAAGAGTTTTTAGTTTTCCGGCATTTTTAATAAATAAGTGTGCAGAATAAAAGTCAAAACCTTTACTCTGACTGCCTTTAAAAAACTGTTCTCCCGGGTCTTTTTCTGCTGTACAGCCCAAACTGATATCATTTCCATAGTTAAAGCGGTAGCG
>CANHPJ010000048.1 GCA_947462515.1 Bacteroidota bacterium
GTTTTTAATTTCAAAGTAATTCCTTTTGATTGATAAAAAGGCCTGACAAAATAATATTTGTCAGGCCTTTTTGCGTTTATAGAATAAAAACCAGTGCCAAAATAAAAACCAGTATAATGATTACGTATTGCCATATGTCAACAAAATAATCCCCGTATTTAGTGTAAAGCTGTTTTAAGAAATCAATCATGTCTAAAATCAATAAGTCCAAATTTTAATAAGGCTAAAGTAATAAAATAGTTAATGGGCTGTTTGTTATGCTCAATGTCAAAACCTGAATATTTATTATATTGAGAAAAAGTGTTTTTGGCTAAAATAGAAAGATCCCACTTTTACGAAACATTCATGTAAGGCAGTTCTTTCAGCTGAGAGCTTAATAGGTAAGTAAATAAAAAATCAGTAAAATAACGACAAGAAAATGTCCTTTTCAACGATGCTACAAAGTATAAATGCTGACTATAATTCTAAACCAAAAGGAAGTTTAGAAAATATTTCAATCAAAAAGCGGGCAATGTGGAGTAGAGTTTGGGTTTTGTATTAGGCTATTTTAGTTTATTCTATATTTAGTTTATAGCCAACTCCTTTGATAGTTTTAATGTAATTATCTCCCAGTTTAGATCTAAGTTTTCTTATATGAACATCAATTGTTCTGTTTCCCTCTTCTATTTCTCCCGTCCATATTTGTTTAAAAATTTCATTTCGAAGAAAAACCTTGTTGGGTTTTGTTGCAAGTAAGGCGAGCAACTCAAATTCTTTTTTAGGTAAACTCAAATTCTCATTTCCCTTCGAGAGTTGAAATTTTTCCCTATTTATTTTCAAATCACCTAAATATATTTCTTGACTTGGGATTGCCTTCCCAGCTTGTGTTCTTCGCAAAAGTGCTTTAAGACGATGCTCCAGTATTTTAAGTTTCACCGGTTTAATAATATAATCATCGGCACCTGCGTTAAATGCTGCAATTTGAAGGAAGTCTTCGGATTTGTCGGTGTAAAAGGCAATAATTGAATTTGAAAGGTTTTTTATGCTTCTTATTTCAACCGTGAATTCTATGCCGTCCATATCTGTCAAATCAAAATCTACAATTATAATCTCAGGAATATCCACCTTACATATTTCAATGGCTTTCTCCGCAGATTCAGATCCGTATATCTTTAAGTCTAGTCTACTTTCAAGAAATTCAATTTCCGATTCGACTTTTTTCAAGGGATTTGAAACAAAAAGTATTTTAAGTTTGTTCACTAATTTGCAGTTTTGTCGAAGCGAAACTAGGATAGTGTTTTAACTCAAAGGTTACCCAATTGTTAATCTTTCGTTTCTTTATAGTAAATCATATGTTTTGCCATATTGTTAAATTATAAAAATTCAAAGCCCACTTGGATTGATTTTATTTATACTTCCTAAAAACTATTTTTATTTAAATAACTTTCTATAGCCTCAACAGTTATAATTCAGAGTATTCATTTTTTGTTCTTGACTAAAAATTGCTATGTTTACAAATTATATGGGTAAAAAAAACAGATATATAGCGTGTTTTTTTGCACTTGCTGCTATTTTGCAAGTTGCAATTATTGCTTTTTCATCTGTTTTGCAAAAAAACAGTCAAAACACAAATAATCAGTCAATTATCTCCCTCCATGATTTTGATTGTCTTTATGATGCAGATCTTACTTCTCCTTCCTTCGACTTTCTAGCTGAAATAGAAGAGTCTTCAGAAAATGAGGATGCTAAGTCTTTATTTTTCTTGCCCATAAAGTTTTCATATGGTTTCATTAACCACGCTAACAATTTAGTTTCTCTAATTACCCATTCGCTTCAGTTTTATAGATGCACAGCTATTTTTTTATTTAATAGCGTTTTTCTTATTTGATTTCTTCTGGTTTTCTTCAAGAAACTTTTAAAATTGTCTGTTATATTTTCTAATTAATTGAAAATAAGACATAAAGGAGTTGTTAAATTTATAAGATAATTAAAATGAAATCAGCTAATTCCTCTTTTAATGCAAAAGAGACCATTCTGGATTTAAAGAAATTCTTACCCGCGCAAGCCCCATTAAAAGATTTTATTTTTCATAATACGCTTAAGGCATTTCAGGATCAGAAATTTCATGAAGCGCTTCATGCAGCAAATGAAATATTTGGCTATGAGGTCTATTTACCCTTAAAGGACTTCAGAATGCTTTATGATTCCGGAAAAATAAACAAACAAATTCTGGAAAAAATTATTGTTGAGCGAAAGGGAGACGATCAGCTGCAGTTATGGTTAAATAAATTAATTAAGGATAATTACAAAATAAAAAATCAGCCTAGGGTCGGCTTCCTCAGGGAAAAATGGAAAACCGATTTTGGAGTTGATTTGGATGTTCAGGTTCATCCTTTGCTTTTTAGAATCATATGCAGCTTTCTTGATCAGGGAATATCGATTTGGAATTTTCCGATATGGCATAAAGGTTTTCTTCCTTCAATAAGAGAAATGGAAAGAAAAAGTGGTTCAAGTTTTTTTAAGACAAAAAGAGCTCGTAATCTGCTGATAAATAATTATTTGGAAATCGAAGATTTGTTGAAGATTTTAGTTGGCGATGAGACCTTGTTCAAACAATATCTTTTTGATCAGCAGTTTGCGCATCAAGGTTGGTCAGGTATGGTTTCTTTTATTGAAGATAATCCTAATTCCTTGATTGATGAGCGAAGAATAAAATTATATGACTTCATTCTCTTTGAGCTTCTGCTTGAGATTGATGCAATTGACTTTCAATATGGCGAAGGTTGGTTGCCCCTGGAAAATAAGGTAATAAATAAACCGCTTGAGTTATTTTCCCAAATTGAGTATTCTGAACTAAATGAATTGCTTTCCATTTGGCAGGATGCCTACGAATGGACTTATTATGATGAGGTGCTTGCCGGTATTAACACTCAGCTGCCGGTTAAGACAGAAAACTCAAATGGTAAAAGTTTTCAGGCCTTGTTTTGTATTGATGATAGGGAATGTTCTATAAGAAGATTTGTTGAACAATTAGATACAGCTTCTGAAACATTTGGTACGCCTGGGTTTTTTAATGTAGAGTTTTTCTATCAGCCTCAAGGAGGTAAGTTTTACACCAAGCTTTGTCCTGCCCCGGTAACTCCAAAATACCTTATAAAAGAAATAGGTCTTAAATCTATAAAGCCTAAAAAAGATGAACACTTTTTAAAACAAACTCATTCGCTTTTAAGAGGATGGATAATTTCTCAAACACTTGGTTTTTGGTCGGCATTTAGACTTTTTGTTCAAATTTTCAGACCTTCCATGTCTGCTGCAACGGCCACCTCTTTAAAGCATATGGATAAGTTTTCCGAACTTACTATTGAAAATATTAATTCAGATCGTATTGAAAATAATCTTCAAATAGGCTTTACCCACGAAGAAATGACACAAAGAGTGGAAGGGCTTTTGAAGAGTATTGGCTTGGTAAAAGATTTTGCTCCTATCGTTTACGTCATTGGCCATGGTTCAAGTAGTGTAAATAATCCATATTATGCAACTATGGATTGTGGGGCTTGTTCCTGTAGGCCGGGCTCTGTAAATGCAAGGGTGATAAGTTATATGGCCAATCATCCAAAGGTAAGGGAAGCGTTAAAATCTAGAGGGATTTTTATTCCGGAAGAAACCCAGTTTTTGGGAGGACTTCATGACACTGGACGCGATGAGATGGTTTTTTATGATGAAAAAAGTCTTTCACCAATAAATCACGAACGTCATGAAAAAAACAAAATCGTGTTTTTAAAATCCCTTGATTATAATGCTAAGGAGAGATCCAGAAGGTTTGAATCAATAGATACTAAAATTAGTTTAGATAGAATTCATAAAAAGGTTATGGACAGGACTGTATCATTATTTGAACCCCGTCCTGAACTTGATCATGCCACCAATGCATTATGTATTGTTGGAAGACGTGAGTTAACAGCGCATTTGTTTTTAGATAGGCGCGCTTTTTTGAATTCATATGATTATAAACTTGATCCTCAAGGAACTTACCTTTTCAATATTTTAAAGGCTGCGGCTCCTGTATGTGGCGGTATAAATCTCGCTTATTATTTTTCGAGGGTTGACAACAAAAAATTAGGTGCAGGAACAAAATTGCCACACAATGTAATGGGCTTGTTTGGCGTGGCTAATGGTGCTGATGGTGATTTAAGGCCGGGTATTCCAAACCAGATGATTGAAATACATGATCCCCTTAGAATACTTTTTGTTGTTGAGCATTTTCCTGAAGTGGTTCTGGAAACTATTCAAAAGTTTGCCAATACATACGAGTGGTTTATCAATGAATGGGTTAACCTTATTGTTGTAAATCCGGATACTCAACAAATGTTTTTGTTTAAAGATGGAAAATATTCCATATATAAACCTTTAAAAAATACGGTTCCAACTGCTGAAGATATTATGAATGAAATAGAATCTTCTCAAGAAAATTTACCGGTTTTTATACTTAAATAATGTTAGTTATGAAATCAACGCTTGTGTTTTTTGTGCTCATACCATTATTGGGTTTTTTAGTAAGTTTAATTATTCCTAAAAAAAAGGAAAATCTGCTCTCCGGAGCGGCTTATATAACCGCTGGTTCTCATTTGTTATTTGGACTTGCTTATTTATGTTTTTGGCTTTTAAATGGTCATCAGGTAATTGATCTTAAGAGTTTCATCGTGTATGAGTCTGTTGGCTATGAATTTTTTATTGATTTTTATTTCGATAAAGTAACCGCTGTTTATCTTTTAGTAGGTTCTTTCTTAACATTTATGGTAACTACCTACAGTAGGTATTATCTTCATAGAGAAAGAGGTTATAAAAGGTTTTTTAACAGTATTCTATTCTTCTATCTGGGCTATAACATCGTTATTTTTTCTGGTAACCTTGAAACACTATTTGTTGGCTGGGAAGTGCTCGGTATAGCCTCTTTTTTATTAATTGCCTTCTACAGAGACAGGTATCTTCCTGTTAAAAACGCTTTAAAGGTGTTTTCAGTTTATCGAATAGCTGACGTAGGTTTAATTCTTGCCATGTGGCTCAGTCATCACTTATGGCACGAAAACATCACCTTTTCTAGGTTAAGTGATATGACTGCGGTAACCGAGCATCTTCATCATCATTCTTATATAGGGGTATTTATATCTCTTTCAATCTTACTTGCCGCCGCAGCAAAGTCTGCTCAAATGCCTTTTTCATATTGGTTGTCACGCGCAATGGAAGGGCCAACACCTTCAAGTGCTATTTTTTATGGTTCTCTTTCAGTTCATTTAGGGGCTTTTCTATTATTAAGAACCTTCTCCTTTTGGGAATATCAGCCTTCTGTTAGAATCATAATCATAGTATTGGGATTGATGACCAGCATCATAGCCACAGGTATTGCCCGTGTTCAGTCTTCTGTAAAAAGTCAGATCGCTTATTCGTCAATAGCCCAAATTGGAATTATTTTTATAGAGATAGCATTAGGTTTTGAAAAAATTGCCTTGTTCCATTTCGCCGGGAATGCTTTTTTGAGGACTTACCAATTGCTCGTTTCTCCATCTATTGTGAGTTACCTTATTAAAGAGCAGTTTTACAATTTTACCCCACGTAGCATCACCTTTGAAGACACGCTGCCTAGAAAAATGGAGTATTCCTTCTACATGCTCTGCCTCAAAGAATTCAATATGGATAATTTGATGTCCCGTTTTTTATGGAAACCTTTAAAAATAATCGGAAGTAAATTAACTTTTTTAACACTTAAGGGAACCCTCTATTTTATTCCAAGCTATTTAATTGGTTTGTATGTTGTTTATAATGAAAAGCTTATATCGAAAAATGTTTTGGAATGGCTGCCCTATTTGTTTTCAATAATTGCCCTGGGTTTGGTGTTAAAATCTTTTGTGGAACAAAAAGATGCCAAATTGGCCTGGGTGCTTCTTGTTTTTAACCACTTTTGGTTAGTATTGGCTATTTCATTCAATGAGCATTTCGGATTTGATCACGTCCACTTGTATTTAAGTGGCGTGCTCTTTTTTGGAGTTTTAGGTTATTTGTCAATTCTAGAGTTGAATTCCCTTGAGAAATTAAATGTGGATTTGATAAAGTATCAGGGATATTCAAGAAATCACCCAAAGCTGGCCTTTCTGTTTTTGTTCTCTTGTTTGGGAGTTTCATGTTTCCCAATAACACCTTCCTTTATTGGCGTGGATTTAATTTTTAGCCATGTGCACGAAAATCAGGTTGTTTTGATTGTAATTAGTTCATTTTGTTTTATCCTGACTGGTATTTCCGCTATTAGAATTTATGCTCGTGTTTTCCTAGGGCCAAATGAAAAATCGGGCTTTATAAATTATAAATCATCTTAATCATTTTTTAATTCCTAAACCGGTTTATTCACTATAAATTAGACGGAATAAATATAGCTCCGAATTGAAAAATACAAAATGAAGAAACAATACACAGATGGTTCTATTTTTTTGAAAGGTGTATGCCTTTTTATGTCTTTTCTTTTCCTTTTGTCTAATGCATTCGGCTATTATATATTAAATTCAAATACCCTAAATTCAAAAGTAAATCAACATCAAATATCAGATTCCTCAAAAGAAAAAACCTTTCAGATTTCAGAAAATGACATACACAATTTAAAATCTCAGGTTTTTGTTGAATTTATTGAAGCCCTCGAATTCGAAGATGATGAAACCCCATGTGTTCTGATTTTAGGCTCTGTTTCTCTCTTTAAAACTTTTTCTTTAAAACTTTTTAGCTGCCAAAATTTCCCCAATAACTGCTCCCTCTATATTTATCTGCGTTTTCTGCTGTTCAAAGCTTTTAGACTGTGAATTTCCCAATATTCTATTGGTTTCATTTAATTACACATCAAAATTCAATATTATGAGCGCAGAAAAAATATCAATACCTAAATCTGGTATTGCCGGTTTAAAAGAAAATTGGAAAACAGATATCTTATCAGGTTTCTTAGTCTCCTTAATAGCTTTACCCCTTAGCTTGGGTATCGCCAAGGCGAGTGGTTTTCCACCCGTCATGGGTTTATGGACTGCCATAGTGGGAGGAATCGTTGCTAGTTTTTTCGGGAGTGCTCCCTTAACAATTAAAGGCCCTGCAGCGGGTTTAATAGTTATTTGTGCAGGTGCAGTCGAAGCCTTTGGTGGAGAAGCGATTGGCTGGCATTTAGCGCTTGCTTGTATAGCGCTCGCCGGACTTTTTCAAATATTGTTCGGCTATTTAAAGCTTGGGTCTCTCAGTGATTTTTTCCCGGCTTCTGTAGTTCATGGAATGCTGGCAGCAATTGGAATTATTATTTTTGCAAAGCAAATACCTCTTGCTCTTGGTATTGCTCCTGCTCTGTTAAAAGGTAAAACTACCTTTGAGCTTATTTTATCTATTCCAAATTATGTTTTAAATCTCGATAAAAGTATCGCTTTTGTTGGACTCATTAGCTTAGTTATCATGTTTGGCTTACCTCAATTAAAAAGTAAAATTGTTAAGAAAATACCACCGGCAATTATTGTTCTCCTCTCATCTGTAATTTTAGGAATTTTATTGAATTTAGGAGGGTTGGAGAATGCTTTAGAAACGATGCCATTACTTAAAGTTGATAATTTGTTTGGTACCCTAGGCTGGAATATTGACTTTTCTGGAATAGCCTCCGTTCATTTTTTGAAATATTTCATCATGTTCTTGTTGATTGGTAGTATAGAGTCTCTGCTAACTGCCAAAGCAGTAAATGGATTAGATGTTTTTAGAAGAAAAACCAATTATAATAGTGATTTGATAGCCACGGGTGTTGGGAATGTTTTTTCAGCATGCTTTGGAGGGCTTCCAATGATTTCTGAAATTGCCAGAAGTTCAGCCAACATAAATAATAAAGCCCGAACATACTGGTCTAATTTTTTTCATGGTCTTTTTTTACTTGTTTTTGTTTTATTGGCTCTTTCTCTTATCAATATGATACCAAATGCTGCATTAGCTGCAATATTAATTTCTGTAGGTTATAGACTTGGATCTCCTAAAGAATTTATTTATGTGTGGAATACCGGCAAAGAACAGTTTATAATATTTGTATTTACTATTTTGGTGACCCTTGCTACTGATATATTGATGGGTGTATCGGTAGGTATTCTACTTAAGTTTATTATACATGCAATAGAAGGTGTGCCATTAGGGAGTTTTTTTAAAATCAATTTTAAATTAGAAAACAATCAGGATGATAATTATTTTATCAAGGTTAGTGATGTATTAGTGTTCAGTAATTATATAAAGTTTAAAAAAATACTAGAGTCAATTCCGACGGGCAAAAAAATTACAATTGATTTTTATAATTCCAAAATGGTTGATCACACCGTTATGGAAAACCTTCATAACTTGGCAGTTGGATACGAGCGAGCGGGAGGAGTCTTTGAAATAAAAGGCCTCGAAGATCATAAATCACTTTCAAAGTATAAATACGCAACCCGAATAAAATTTAAATAGCATAGAGCTGATGTTTTATTCTGATTTTACGAATGTTTTAATTCGCGTTATGTCCTCCGGGTGATTATAGCTATTTAATTAAGTACTGGAATTATTTAATTTTGGTGTCTAGTTATTTTTGGGAAATTCTATGTTATCTCTTTTATCGTAAAATAATAATTGTTATTGGTGGCAGATTTGTTTTTAAGTCTCCTTTATCTAAATTTGAAGTATATTTTCTTCGATTGAAAAAATCTCTTGTCATAATTTTATTACTTATCTTTTTATTCAACGCTTTTGGGTTTTTGATTGCTTTTAAATTAAAGCAAAATCAAATATACACTCAAGTAAAAAAGGAAATAAAAAAAGCACTAAAAAATACGGTGCCATCTGACGAACTGTATCGGTTTAAAGTATTA
>CANHPJ010000049.1 GCA_947462515.1 Bacteroidota bacterium
AATTCCTTTATTTGACGTCTATTTAACCCTTCTGTTTTTTGTTTAGCTTCATGAAGCTTATTAGCAATTAGGCTTCTCGAATAAGGCTTGACTGCTGAATTAAGTTCAATGATTTTTTCATTGGCTAATTCATCTAAGAACTCATAGATATTTTGATTTGAAATGTGCTGATAAACTCCTTGGCCAAATAGAGAAAAACTGATAATAAAAAACAAAAAAACAGATGATAATTTTTTGCGGATCATAAGTTAAACAATTGTAAACTGTTTTTAGTGATTTAAAATTTCAGATATTTTACCGACTATTCTTTTGGCAGAATTGCCATCCCATAAATCAGGTATTGCCCCTAACTTTTCTCGACCCTTTAGCACCTCTGACACAACAACTGATACGCTCGTCAAATCAGTACCAACTAATTGATTAGTGCCTATATCCACTGTAACTGGTCTTTCCGTATTATTTCTAACGGTAATGCACTGCACTCCTAAAAACGTGCTTTCTTCCTGAATTCCACCACTGTCAGTAATTATCAAAGAAGCATTTTTAACTAAAGACATGAAATCGATATATCCAAGAGGATCAATAACTAAAATACTTGAGTTTAACTTTTCCAAAAGGCAATATTTCTCCAGATTAAACTTCGTTCTGGGATGAATTGGAAAAACAACATTTATTTGACTTGAAATACCATCTAAAAACTCCACCAAACTCTTTAAATCATCAAATGAATCAACATTACTAGGACGATGAAATGTTACGAGGACATATTTTTGATTGATAAGATTTAATCCTTCAAGTACTGTGGATTTAGCTACTAATGGTAAAGAATTCATTAAAGTATCAATCATCACATTTCCTACAAAAAAAACCTTTTCAGGATTCAATCCTTCCCGCTCAAGATTTTCAACTGCTTTTTCCTCCGTAACAAACAAGTAATCAGCTAGCACATCCGTTACCAATCGATTTAATTCTTCGGGCATTTTTCTATCAAAACTCCTCAAACCAGCCTCTACATGAGCAATTCTTATCCCCAATTTTGAAGCCGCAATACTAGCTGCCATAGTAGAATTTACATCTCCATATACCATCAGTAAGTCTGGTTTTTCTGCTAGTAGGATTTTTTCCATTTCTATAATTATTTTGCCTGTTTGTTCGGCATGGCTTCCTGCTCCTATTCCCAAATTAAATGTTGGAAATGGTATCCCTAACTCCTTAAAAAACACATCAGACATCTTTGTGTCAAAATGTTGACCGGTATGACAAATTAAATGAATAAATGAATCTTTATGCTCTTGGAATGCTCTATGTATTGGGGCTACTTTCATGAAATTTGGACGTGCACCAACTACGCTAATTATTTTTTTCAATTTATATCCCATTAAATGTTTTTTTATAAAAATGTTTAGTTTTTGGATAATTGATTACCAAAGGTTAAAGCCAATAAATAGAATTAAAGTACTAACTCACTTAAAGTTTTTATTTTTCAATTAAAGTGATCATAAATTGAGCAAAATCAATAGTTTTAGTTAACATCTTTTCCTTTCTATGCTCCCATTCTTTCTTTAAATCGTTAATTTGCAAGAGTTCTTTAGTTTTGTTTATTAAACTTTCGGGCTCGCTGGCTCTTATACCATAAGTTAAATGAAACGTATGTTCTAATTCTTCTAAATAAGATAATTCTCCAACAAAATCATTAAAACGTATGGCAGGCGTTCCTAAAACGGCAGCTTCAGCAGTCATTGTTTGACTATCGCCAATATACATATCTGCAAAATAAAGTGCATGATGAATATCTAAAGGAGAAATTTGAATGCGATACTTTTCAAATTGAGATTCTAAAGGTCTCTCAGACGTAATGTAAATATTACCATAAGGCAATAATGTATCTATTAATTTTTGAGCAATTTCTGTTGTAATACCAGTTTTTCCAACATCATGATATGCAGTTAATTGAGCGAATCTTAAAATAAAATTTCGCTTATTAAGATCAAATATTTTATTTACTTTACTTTCATCGGGCGTAAAATGATTTGGGTGTAAATACGCTAATTCATGATAGCTATTATATCCAATTTTTTTATCTTCCCATTTCCATGCGCTACAGCAATTAGGACAAACTAAATAAGTAGCTAAGGGCCCGGCTATTTTTGCAAATTTAGGCACTGCTTCAAAATCATCTTCAAAAAAAACATATGAAGGTATTTTGAATACTTTTCCAAGTATGGCAAACTCTGCTACTGAACCAACTAATTTAGTGGGTTTATATTTAATAATAATTTTAGTTAGCACAATAATTCTTTTTAACAAAGAAAAGTACAAAGCTAATTTTCCCGCTTTTTTTAATTTTGGAGCAATATTAATATAAGGAAGCTTACTATCAATAAGTAATTTTTCCAATACATCTTTACTCTTTATCAGGATAATAACCTGATGTGATTTTGATTGCAAACTTTTTATTGTTTCTTTAAACAAATGAAAATGCGCGGGATGCCCAAGATATACTAAAACGGTCATAAAATTAATCTAATCTATTAAAACGAACGCCATAACGAGAGAGAAAACTCACCAATTCTTCGCCAACATTTGAAGTTCCTATTCTTTCTTTTTCACCTAATGAAATCATCATCGTGTAACCTGCCGAAGTCTTTAACTTACCCTGTCGCAAAATCAAAATCGAATCTTTAGAAATTAAGGACGTTGTATATGTATATTTATCAGCTAATTTTAAAAATGCATTATTTGAACCATCTGAAATATCTAGCTCGAAACCATTATCTACATTATTTTGAGAAACCTTAAATTGATGATGCTTTAAATAATTAATAAAATCAATAAATATATCATCAGTAATTTGTCTGCTTTCGGCATCATTTAACGCTGTAGGAAAATCACTTTTAATAATTTTAGCAGGAGAACCAGCAACTAAAGAATGAGCGGGGATATCTTTATTTAATAAAGAATCTGCGCCTACCACTACTCCATCTCCAATGGTAACACCAGGCATGACAAATACACGCCACGGTAACCAAACTTTTTTACCAATAGTAATAGGTGCAAATTTTACAGGAGAGCCTTCTAAAACCGAACTCCATGAACCATGAGTAAACAATAAACAATGGCCACCAATACCAGAATCGTCACCAATAATAATTGGTTTAGTAGGATTAACATAACTTGCCTGCATAATAATGGTTCGCTTACCCATAATTAATGCAGAATCAGGCGTTTTCATTCCTCCAATATAAACTTGCTCATTAATTCGAGCATCATCATCAATCGAAAAATATTCAGTATCAATAGCAGTCATTGCTCCTATTTTTACAAAGCGACCAATTTTTATAGTGTTAGCTCTTACTATTGTGAAAAAACCTATACTTGATTTTTTGCCTATTTCAACATTTTTCCCAATAACAACACAACCAATATTTAACTTAACATCATTTGATATTTTGTAACCTTTTAATCGGTAAATTATCTTTTTAAGAAAAGAAGGTAAAATGCCTATTGTTATAATATGCAAAACCGGAATTCTATTTTTTTTTATTAGCATTATAATTCCATTTATGAAAACACAAATTTATTAAGCCTTCTTAAGAAATAACTTTTTAATATTATTTTTTACATTTTGCATTACCAATTCTTTAAACCAAAGAAACTTATTATCCGTCCAACGCTGAGGATGAATATTTAACATAATAATGTTAGGCAATTTTTGTTCGTCAAATGCTTTAACTATATCGTATGTTGAACTGAATTTAAATTCATAATTAGTTTTAACTTTATCTCTTACACTTGAGGTGGTATTATTCCATTGTCGCCCGGTATCAGTAATATATAATACTTTAGTAAAATCAATATCAAAATATGGTTCTCCAATAATTCCTAAATCTTTGTAATTATATTTGCTCCACAACAGTCTGTTATCCCATTTAGATAAAGGACTTCCATGCATACAAATAGTTTGAATAGGATAATAACTTCTAAATAAATTTAATTTTTCATTAAAATGTTTATAAGACTTTTCATAATCTCCATTATTTAACGCCATATCTTCGTAATGATAACCTATTTCGTGATTAAGATTTTTAATATCCACAATACAATTTGGATGAAGACTTTTTTTAACCACTCTAAAATAGTATGACCCCTTTGCTCCTAACTGATTTTCTATAATGGCAGTTTGCACTGAATTTTTTGGTAAGTCATCCACATCATGTCTTAAAATAAAAACTTTTGAATAATCACTGCCATTAATTATATAATCCTGATAAGAAGTAAGTTTATATCCATTGCGAATAGCTGACTCCAATAATTTTGTGTATGCTACCAATGTAAAATCATTCGCCATTATTTTTTAAATTTTAAGATTATCCCAAACTTTTATAATTTAAACTGGGTTATTTATAATGATTTCTATTTTTAAATTGCATTCCATGGAAAATAACCATAATGGTAATAATTTCGCTTTTTGACATTTTTGGCTTTTTCTTAACTGGATTTCCTAATAGGTGACCTTGTATTGTTTTGTGAAATTCAACACAAAATTCATCGGTTAAATTGAAAATTTCTGTAATTTTATTCTGAGTGAAATACATAATTCAAATTTATGTATTTGATTTACAGAAACTTAAACACACTAAAAGTATTTCACTCTATTTTGAACAAAAACATAAGTTGTTAACAATCAAATATAGGTTTTTCATATCCATGTCTTTGCTAGGCCTGGCATTTTTTTTTAGACTCGATATATTTTACCTACTCACATATATAATCTATAAAGTCTAGTAAATGGATATTTTTTGTTATTGAAAACTTCTGAAAGTATATTAATTAGGCTATGAAAGAAATTGAAATTTATTAAAAAAAATATTAGTCTGAATAATAAGGAACAATTATTTATCAGATTTTAATGCAAGGCATAAATCGCCTAAACCGGCAAACATCCATGCATTTGACCACCTCATGAAAGATTGCCTCATCTTATATCTTCTGAATTTTCTAAAATAAAAATACCCTTCTTCGCTTTGCATATTTTGAATCATCCAAATAGCTGTATTTGAGCCCAATTCCAAATGATTGAACCTCGAAAGAGTTAGTAAAGACTGAGATGCTGCAGTACAGTCGATTGGATATATTTTTTTATTATAAAACTTTGGTATTCCATCTTTCTCAAAAAAATTATCCAAATAATATTTTATCCCATTTTGCAAATTAGTTGAAAAAGAGATGTTACCTGTTTTATTAATAAATTCATCAATACAGTCGATAATGTAGCCTGTGTGATAATTATCAACCCACCCTCCTGTTCCACTCATGGAATATACCCAAGACCCATCTATCCCCTGATGTTTCATAACAAATGCGGCAGCATTAAATGCTAAATCTTTTAATTTCTCTTCTTTTGTTATAGAATATACTTGCGAAAGTAACCTAACACCTTTCATACTTGCGTTAAAAACAACTTGGTAATCAAAAGGTGAGTATGAAAAACAAAAGTCATTACCGTCATATGTTCGTTTAACATCCTTAAGAACAAATTCAGATGCGCTTATGCACAGATTTTTTGCTTTTTGGTGACCAAAGGTTTCGTAAGCTATAAATAATCCGTTGGTTATTATTCCTGTAGCAACTATAGTTGGCTGATAACCTGGTATTTTACTGTATCTTGCTTCCCAATCAAAATCATATCCCCAACAAGCACCGCTATATCCTTCCGGAATTAATTTTTCGAGCTCATCAACTAAAAAATTCACTTTCTGCTCGAAGATATTTTTCTTTTCAGGATATGCTTTTGCAAGCCGAGAGTATCCTTGTATACATAAACCTAAGGTAACTGGATTGTATCCTTTAGGAATGAAAAAAATTGAACGAAGATTGATTGGAAAACGCTTTATAAATTGCTGAAATCCAAAACGAATAAATTTATTGTTCCTTAAAAAAGGCAGTTTAAAAAAAGGAGATTTTAACCCATCATAAGGATCATATCCAAGATATTTTTCCTTTTCAATGTATGAAATTAATTTATTTAACGAATCCTCAATTAACTTCATTTTCACCTAAATAAATGTCTTTTCCTTTTTTTGTAATAGACTCTAATACTTTAAAAGTGGCCAATGTAGTATTATATATTTCTTTAAATGGTATTGGTGTATTTTTTCCATTTCTTATAGCTGACAAATATGCTTTAATCTCAGCATTATGACCTTTGTCAAGATTAATTTTCTCTGTCTTTAAAGTTTTTCCATAAACAGTGAGTGTTTTAAAATCATTTACCGTACAAACGATTCCTGAACCGAACACTTCAAGATATTCTTTATTAACAAGCTTATTTCCATTGGAAAAATAACAAATATTAGCAACACTTCCGTTTTCGAACTTTAAACTTATAATCAATGTATCATTCAAATTTGATGATTCGTCCATTGTATTTGCTGAAACACTTATTATAGGAGAACCTGAGATATACATTGCTAAATCGATAAAATGACAAACCTCCCCGATTATTCTACCTCCTCCAATAATTGGATCGTGAACCCAGTGGTCAGTTGGGATAATACCAGCATTTATTCTGTAGTTTATAGCTAAAGGCTGATTTTTATTAAAGATAGTTTTAATTTTTTGAACAAAAGGAGAGAACCTTCTGTTGAAGCCAACCATTAAATGGAGCTTTTTAGCTTCGTACTTTTCTTTTATTAACTCCAATTCCAATGGAGTAAGACAAAGAGGCTTTTCAACAAATACATTTTTATCTGCATCCATTGCCTTCAACACAAATTGAGCATGAGAATCATGCCTAGTTGCAATAAAAATTGTATTAATATTATTATCGGCAATCAAGTCATCACCATTGCAAGTACAATAATTAAAATTGTACTTTTTAGCAATATTCTTAGCATTGTTTGGACGGGAAGTTGCAACTCCTACAAAATTTGCATTTCCTTTCATTGCAGGCAAAAGAAAATTTTGACCAAAAGATCCTGCTCCAATTAGACCGATATTAGTGTCGTTTTTTTCAAACCCTCTGCTTTCTATAACCTGTTTGTCTAAAAGATTTTTAGTTAGATTATACTTAAGGAGTATTCCAATGAAGGGTTCCGTCTTATCTAATATGAGCTGATATGCTTTAGGCGCATCTTCAAATGAATAAACATGTGTTATTAGTTTGTCAAGATTTACTTTGCCAGAGCTCAAAAGATCTACAAACGCTTGCATATTCCTGTTTTCAGTCCAACGAACATGCCCAATAGGATAATCAATCCCTTTTTCTTCATACTCAGAATCATATCTTCCGGGACCATAAGAACAAGACATGCGCAAATCCAGTTCTTTTTTAAAATAATTAGGCCTCTCAAATCCAGTTGGAACAGCACCTACAATTATAACTTTACCCTTTTTCCGGCAAAGTATTCCTGCTAAATTAACTGGATCTGTTGATGGAGTGCCTGCTGTAATTATTACCGCATCAGTGCCAAATCCTTTTGTAAAATCATTAATAATTGGAATAATATCATCCCGATTTCTTTCTAAAGTCAGATTAGCACCTATTTCAGAAGCAAGATTTACCATTTTAGAATCTATATCAATCCCGATAGTTTTAACACCCGCTGCATTTAGCATTTGAATAGTTAACTGGCCTAGTAAACCAAGGCCTATTACAACGCAATTCTCCCCCAATCTCAGGTCAGCTTGACGAATACCTTGCAAAGCGATTGAGCCCAAAGTGGTGAATGAAGCATGTTCTATAAGGACATTATCAGCAATCTTTACACAAAGATTCTTTGAAACAGATACAAGCTCTGAATGCACTGCACCATTTCCACCACAGGCAACTCTATCACCTACCTTAAACTCTTTCACGTCATCAGCCACGGCAATTATTTCTCCGGCACAGCTATAACCAAGTGCAGAAGGTGCATCCAGCTTATTCATTACCATATTATAAGTATTCATTATACCATAGGTTTTGGCCGATTGTATAACTTTCCTAACCTCTTCTTTTCTAGCTTTCGCCTTCCCGATATAACTCAAGCGCGCATCTTTGACAGTCTTACCTTCAGTACCAGCGCTAATTAATGAAAAATGGTTTCTAACAAGCACTGTCCCGTTTGTTAAAGCAGGAAATGGAACATCCAATAGCTCCATCTGACCGTTTTTTAAATATTGTATTAACTGCTTCAAAATAAAATTTTAGTTAGCAATATGAATATTATACCACTTCTGAAAAGAAATCAAAGCATAAATAATAGAAGAATTATCTTCTTTCCCTTTTAGATGGTTATTTATTATTTTTTCTATACTCTCCAAAGAAAAGTTTTCAAAGTTACCAAAGAAACTAGCATCTAAAAGTGTATTTATTTTATTTCTATCACTAAATATACTTCTTAATGGCATTCCAAATCCAGCTTTCCGCCTATTTAATATGTAATGGGGAAGTTTATCTTCAAAAGCTTCCTTCATTATTCTCTTAGACTTTCCGAATGCAGAAAGCTTATAACTTCGATCTATGCTGTATGCAAATTCCATTAAACGATGATCTAGAAACGGAACTCTTCCTTCAACAGAATTAGCCATAGACATTCGATCCATGTAATGGAGGTTTTTTACCAGAAAATTTTCGGATTCAAAATCTGCGAGTGATTTAAAGACATCATCATTATCAAAATAAGAAGAAATAAAACTCACTGTATCTTCCTTGTTTCCTTTATAAATGGAACATGAATTTTCAAAGTCACCTACAATATTCATTATACCATATTTGTATTTTGGATATAAATAATATTTTCCGAATTTATGTAGGTATCTCTTATATGCCAAAAAGCTTCCCTTCCCTTGATTTAAACCACTAAGTTTTTTGGCTATTGCTCCAGAC
>CANHPJ010000050.1 GCA_947462515.1 Bacteroidota bacterium
CCACAGATTCAATATTATTCTCTTTTAAAAGTGGGTAAAAATCTGGATTTTCAGTCCCTGGATTAAATATAACTCGTTTAGGTTTTAAATTGATAATATAGTCGAAATACGCAGCTTGATTTTTCGGCCCAACATATAATGTTACCGTATCTACATCTTGAATAGCTGGGGTTCCCGTTAATATTTTTATGCCTTCAATTTCTCCTTCTGAAATTCCTACCGGAACTACCTCAAAACCTGCACTTTTTAATCTTGTTGTTGCCATATAAGAGTATCTCTCCGGATTTGTGCTGGCTCCTAAAATAATCGTTTTTTTCATAATTATAATTTTTGATATTTCAGTAATATTACATTTCAATTTTTAAGCCATCGTATGAAAGCTTAATGAATGAGGGTAACTCATTTTCTAATTTGTCGCTCAAGCCCAATTGATGACTAATATGGGTAAAATATCCTTTTTGTGGTTTTAACTCTTCCATTAATTCAATGGCTTCATTGAGAGTGAAGTGAGAGATGTGTTTTTCTTTTCTTAAGGCATTAAGGACAATTATTTTGGAACCTTTAACTTTCTCTTTTTCCTTATCGGAAATATAATTAGCATCGGTAATGTAAGTGAAATCATTTATTCTAAAGCCCAAAACCGGTAATTTATAATGCAAAACCTCTATAGGTATTATCTTAATATGATTTATGTAAAATGGTTCATTGCCTATGGTGTTCAAATTAATTTCAGGAACCCCGGGATATTTTTCCGATTGGAAAATATAATGAAACTCCCTTTTTAAAGCAGCTTGAACATTTTCTGAAGCATAAATATCAATCTTTTTTTTATGAAGGAAATTATATGCTCTTATATCATCAAGCCCTGAAACGTGGTCTTTGTGCTCGTGTGTAAATAATACTGCATCAACATTCCTAATCTTCTCTCTCAACATTTGTTGCCTGAAATCAGGACCTGTATCAATTACTATTGATATGCCGTCTACCTCAATTAGGATACTCGATCTTAATCTTTTTTCCCTAGGATTATTTGAACTGCAAACAATACAATTACATCCAATTAATGGAACTCCCTGTGAGGTGCCGGTGCCTAAAAATGTTATTCTCATCGAAATTATATAGGATGATTTTTGATGTAATTAATTGAAATAGCGTGCTTACAGAATAAGAATTTAAAAAATATGAAGGTTTAACAAATCATTTTTTTAATCTCTGAAATGCAAAAATCTATCTCTTCCTTTGTGTTAAATTTACTGAAAGAAAAACGAACCGATGATCTGTTTTTATCGGCATTAATCGCACTCAAAACATGAGAGCCAAGATCTGACCCGGATGTGCATGCGCTTCCACCGGATACAGCAATTCCTTTGATGTCTAAATTAAATAAAAACATTTCCTTTGTTTTATTCTCGGGAAAAGAAACATTCAAAACAGTGTATAGACTGCTCCCTGCTGCATCACCATTAAAAGCTACTCCGGGAATATTTTCTTTTAATTGTGCTATCATGTATGTTTTTAAACCCTGAATATAATTTTGATGTTCGGACAAATCCCTATATGAAACCTCCATAGCCTTTGCCAATCCAACTATTCCATATAGATTTTCGGTTCCGGCTCTCATATTTCGCTCCTGAGAACCTCCTTGAATAAATGGACTTATTTTAATATTACTGTTTATGTATAAAAATCCAACTCCCTTTGGACCATGAAATTTGTGTGCAGCACCTGTTACAAAATGTACATTTATTTTCTGCATATCAAACTCATAATGAGCCATAGTTTGAACAGTATCACTATGAAAAACAGCATCATATTTTCTGCAAATCTCTCCAACTTCGTACAACGGAAGCAAATTACCTATTTCATTGTTTGCATGCATCAATGAAACAAAGGTTCTTTCGTTTTTAGATAATAAATCTTCTAAATGATCTAGTTTTATATGGCCGCTTTCGTCTAAATCTACAAAGCTTAATTTTACCTCTCCGAGTTTTGCCATGTTTTCCAATGTGTGTAACACAGCATGATGCTCAATCTTACTCGTTACAGCATGTTTTATTCCCAAATCCTTAATGGAACAAACAATCGCCATATTATCAGCCTCTGTTCCGCCGGAAGTGAAAAAGATCTCCGCTGGCGATGCATTCAGGTACTTAGATACCACCTTACGAGAATTCTCTATAATAGCTCTCGATTGCCTTCCTATTGAATGAATAGAAGAGGGGTTACCATAATTTTCCTTTATAACCGGAATCATGGCATCAATAACCTCTTGATCAATTGGTGTAGTAGCAGCGTTATCTAAATATATTTTTTTCATTTTGCTTCAAACAATTTATTTTAAAAGTGTATTTCTTTTTCAGATTTGGTTTTTATCTTTTAAAAACAAAAACTCAATCAAAAAATATCTTGATTGAGCCTTGTTTTTGAATTGTTTATATGGCTATTGTTTTATTATTTCTTTAATATCCATAATTATCTTTTCTGCCAGATTATCAGCTGTGGTTTCAGTCTGACTTTCAGAATATATTCTAATAATAGGCTCGGTATTTGATTTTCTTAGATGAACCCATTCTTTGTCAAATTCTATTCTTACACCATCTGTATTAATGATTGGTTGCTTAGCATATTTTTTTTCTATCGAGGCTAAAATTTTATCTACATTTATTTCGGGCGTAAGCTCAATCTTATTTTTAGAGATAAAATAATTGGGATAGGTCGATCTTAGCATGGAACAACTTTTTCCAAATTGAGCGAGATGACTTAAAAATAAAGCTATACCCACCAAAGCATCTCTTCCGTAATGCAACTCAGGTAAAATTATTCCACCATTTCCTTCTCCACCAATAACAGCATTATTGGCTTTCATCATTTCAACTACGTTGACTTCACCAACAGCAGAAGCAAAATATTTACCTCCATTTTGCTCGGTTACATCCTTTAAAGCTCTGGTAGAAGATAGGTTCGATACGGTATTTCCCTTTTTGTTTTTCAAAACGTAATCTGCAACCGAAACAAGGGTATATTCCTCTCCGAACATCTCCCCATCTTCGCATACTAGGGCTAGTCTATCAACATCAGGATCAACAACAATACCTAAGTCGGCTCTGTTTTTTGTTACAGCTTTTGAAATTTCTACTAAATTTTCAGGAAGAGGTTCAGGATTGTGAGGGAAAATCCCGTTTGGCTCACAATATAACTCTACAATGTCCTTAACGCCAAGTGCATTTAATAATGCAGGAACAAATATTCCTCCTGTTGAATTTACACAATCAATTACGATTTTAAATTGTTTTGCTCTAATGGCTTCAACATTTACAGCAGGTAAGGCTAGAATTTGATCAATGTGTTTTTTAAGATATGAATCATCAAATCTGTATTTACCAAGTGATGTAACATCAACGAATGTAAATGATTCTTTTTCTGCTATATTCAATACTTCAACACCATCATTCCCTGAAATAAACTCGCCTTTTCCGTTTAATAATTTAAGTGCATTCCATTGCTTGGGATTGTGGCTTGCTGTGATAATTATTCCTCCATCTGCTTTTTCTCCAGGTACTGCTATTTCTACAGTAGGTGTCGTGGATAATCCCAAATCGATTACATCAATTCCCAAACCTTGCAAGGTTCCTATAACAAGATGATTTACCATTTCACCGGAAATTCTAGCATCTCTGCCTATAACGATTTTACAGGCCGTGTCTTTTTTTAAACCAAGCTTAATCCAAGTTCCAAATGCTGCAGTGAATTTTACAACATCCACAGGGGTTAAACTATCGCCTGGCAAACCTCCTATGGTGCCTCTTATTCCTGAAATTGATTTTATTAATGCCACTTTTGTTTTTTTGAAAATTAAACACAAATGTAGGTTTTAGCAGCTAAAAAAAGAAATAATTATATTAACAGTTTCACAATAAAATTTCTGTTAAGTTTTTATCTGAGTGTTATTTTATTTTTCACTAAAAATCAATTTATAAAAATATCGAACTGTTAATAACTATTTGAACCTTTCACATTATTTGAGAGTTTTTAATACTTTATATTTGTAAATAAATAAATACTGTTATGTTTGAAGAAGACGATAATATACAAGATAATGAAGAGCAGCTGAGCTTAAACGTTTCTCGTTTTGAAAACATGTTGAAAACCAATGAGCCATGTTTTTTTGATGTCTGCGATTTCGAAGATTTGATTAGTTATTATTTTGAAAAAAATAACACCAGTAAAGCCCTAAAGGCAATTGAAGTAGCGGAGTTTCAACATCCTGATTCTGCTGCTATTATGATTAAAAAAGCCCAATTGTTTGCCACCATAAATAAGCCTCAAAAAGCTTTAGAAATAATTTCGAAAGTGGAGCTGTCTGAACCTTCTATGCTAGAGGTTTATCTTATAAAAGGAAACGTCTACAGTCAACTCCGTCAGCATACCAAAGCAATTGAGGCTTTTAAGAAAGCATTGGACAATACTGATGAAGAGTTAGATGACATATATTTTTGCATTGCTTTTGAGTACACCAATCTTGGAAAGTATAACAAGGCTATTGAATTTCTGAAAAAAGCCTTGGAAGAAAATCCTGAAAACGAATCCGCCATTTTTGAATTGGCTTTTTGCTACGAATTCAATAATGAAGTGGAGGAGAGTGTCAAGTATTACACAGAATTTATTGATAAAAACCCTTATTCTGCATCTGCTTGGTTTAATTTAGGAGTTTCATATAGTAAATTAGGTCTTTTTGAAAAGGCTTTGGATGCTTATGAATATACTATTTTAATAGATGAACATTATGCCTCTGCATATTTCAACAAGGGCAATGCACTGGTTGGACTGGGTAAATATGAAGAAGCAATTATTGTATACAAACAAACCTTCGATTACGAAGAACCTGATGCAATGGCCTATTATTACATAGGTGAATGCTATGAAAAAACAAATAACTTGACAAAAGCCTTGACTAATTATTCCAAAGCCACCTCCTTGGATCCCAATTTAGCAGAAGCATGGATAGGAATTGGACTAGTATTAGAATTACAGGAAAAACTCAATGAAAGCATTCACTATCTTCAAAAAGGATTGGAGTTAGACAATAATAATTCAGAATATCATTATTATTATGCCGAACTACAGAGAAAAAGAGGTTTTTTCGAAGAGGCAGAAATCGGATATTTAAAAGCAATTGAATTGGATACCGATTTTGAAGATGTTTATCTCGATTACTCATTAATGCACTATGAGCTTAATCAGATTGACAGAGCCGTTGAAATATTAACAGATGGAATAAGCAAACTAACAAATAATTCTAAATTATTCTACAGAATTACTGCCTATCTATTGGAATTAACTCTAGATAAAGAAGCGTATCATTTTTTAGATACTGCGCTTAAGTTAGACTATAATAACCACAAACTTCTATTTGAATTCAATCCTGTTTTGCAACTTAATCCTGTTTTAATGGAATTAATTATTAATTTCGAAAAGTCAGAGAGTTGATTTTTTATTTTTTTTTAAAAAATATAACATAATTTTATAGTAATGGATTTAAATAAGATTAGCGAAGTAGATACAAACATGCATCAAGAATATTCGAATTATCATCTCCCTTTTATTCCTCAAAGAACATTAAAGCCCCGACAAAAAGGCATTAATATGATGATGGACAAAGGCCTAAGCCTTAGGCAAATCGAAGATTTTTTATCTACAAGTGCCGATTTTACTGATTTAGTAAAACTTGGTTTTGGCACATCTTATGTCTCAAAAAATTTGAAAGAGAAAATAAATCTCTACCGTAAATCGGGAATCAAAGTTTATTTGGGAGGCACATTATTTGAAGCCTTTATTGTAAGGGGAATGTTTGAAGATTACCTCAGACTTTTGGATGAATATAAATTAGATACAGTAGAAGTTTCTGATGGTTCTATCATTTTAAATCATGATTTGAAATGTGAATACATAAACAGGCTCTCTAAAAACTACACGGTGGTTTCTGAGGTTGGATCCAAAGAGGAGGGTATTATCATCGCTCCGGGCAAATGGATTAAACTGATGAATACCGAATTGCAAGCCGGATCCTGGAAAGTTATTGCAGAGGCTAGAGAAAGTGGTACAGTTGGAATTTACAGATCAAGTGGTCATGCGCATACTTTATTGGTAAACAGAATACTTACTAAAGTAAAACAGGAAGATATTATTTGGGAAACACCTCAAAAATCTCAACAAGCCTGGTTCATAAAATTATTAGGTTCAAATGTAAACCTTGGAAATATTTCTCATGAAGAGGTTATTCCACTGGAAACTTTAAGACTTGGCTTAAGAGGTGATACCTTTTTTAGTTTTCTACCTGAAGATCTTAAAAATAAAGAATTTTAAATATTCCAAAAAAAATACTCGAAACAATTAGCTTAATCAGTTATGAAAGAAATTACCGTTACCGAGCTTAAATCTTTGATTGACAATCAGGAAGATTTTCAGTTAATAGATGTCAGAGAGCAACATGAATATGATTTATCCAATTTAAATGGATTACATATCCCAATGGGAGAGATTTTGTTTAATACTGATCAAATTGAAAAAGAAAAAAAAGTAATTATTCATTGCCGAAGCGGAGCAAGGTCAGCGTCTGTTATTCAAGCTTTAGAAGCAGAGCATGGATTTACTAATTTATATAATTTAAAAGGCGGTATCCTAGCTTATATAGATCAAATAGATTCCTCATTAACTAAATAATAAATTCTAATTAATGATTGAGTTAATTAAAAGTTTCTTAGATTTTTTCCTTCACCTGGACGATAAATTACAGGATATTATCCTTCAGTTTGGAAATACAACCTATGCGATATTGTTTCTTATCATTTTTGTTGAGACCGGTTTGGTCATAATGCCTTTCTTACCTGGTGATTCACTGTTGTTTGTGGCAGGAACATTTGCAGCATCCGGATCCCTCAATATTTTCTATTTACTCGCACTTTTGTTTTTCGCTGCAGTAATTGGTGATACTCTTAATTACTATTTAGGTAAAAATATAGGTCTTAAAATGTTAAATTTAAGAATTGCAGGAAAACAACTTGTTAAACCGGAATATATAGATAAAACGCATCTTTTTTTTGAAAAGCACGGATCTAAAACAATCATTCTGGCAAGATTTGTTCCGATAGTTAGAACATTTGCACCCTTTGTTGCCGGCATCGGTACCATGAATTACAAACAATTTATTTCTTATAATATCATTGGTGGTGGAATATGGGTATTGTCCTTAACGCTTGCCGGATATTTTTTCGGACAATTGAAGATTGTCAAAGAAAACTTCGAAATAGTGATTTTTGGAATAATATTCATCTCCATAATTCCAATCATTATTGAAACAATAAAACACAAGCTTAAAAAGGCTTAAGGGTATTAAAATCAATTTTACATAAATCTATTGAACTCTATTTCATCCCTATACGGTCTGATAGGTTTTCCTATTGATCACTCTTTTTCGAAAAAAATTTTTGATCAAAAATTCTTGAGTCAAAATATAATTGATAGTCAGTACGAATTATTTTCAATTGAAAATATTTCAGACTTAAACTCAATTCTTTCAAAAAACAATAACCTAAAAGGCTTAAATGTCACAATTCCTCATAAGGTATCAATAATTCCTTATTTAGATGAAATGGATGAAACAGCTCTTGCTGTAGGTGCTGTCAACACGATAAAAATAATTAATAAGGATAATAATAAAAAACATCTGGTAGGTTTTAATACTGATGTGTATGGTTTCAAGCAATCCATAAAACCGTTTTTGGACATTAATCATGAAAAAGCCCTTATTTTGGGAAATGGAGGAGCTGCTAAAGCCGTCTCTTGGGTTTTAAATAAAATGGGCATAGTTTGCAACTTTGTTTCTCGAAACCCCTCTAAATCTAATGAATTAAACTACAAGGATTTAAATGAATGGGTTATCAAATCTCACCTTCTAATTATTAATACCACTCCTTTGGGAACTTATCCAAACATAGATGAATTTCCGCCAATACCTTACGAGTTTATAACAGAAAATCACCTACTGTACGATTTGACATATAATCCAGGTGAGACTACTTTCCTTAAAAAAGGAAAATTAGCAGGATCTCAAATCCTAAACGGACAATCCATGCTGGAAATACAAGCCGAAAAAGCTTGGGAAATATGGAATTCCTAATAGACAAGAAAATCTAAAACTATTCTTTTTTGGAAGTTAGTTTTAAAAACTCATTCCATAATACTTCCTTTGGTGGATCAGCAAAAATTATTGTTTTTTCCTTTTTTACCGGATGAATAAACTCAATTTTGCGGGCATGCAGATGAATTGATGCATCTTTATTTGTTCTGTCAAAACCATATTTTATATCACCTTTTATTGGACAGCCAATACTGGAAAGTTGAACTCTAATTTGATGATGTCTTCCTGTAAAAGGATTTATTTCCAATAAATGATAATTATCTGAACTGCAAATTAATTTATAAGCCAATTCTGATTTAAGGGTTCCCTTTTTTTCTTCTAAAAATGCTTTAGAAATATTTTTTTGCTCATTTTTTATTAAAAAGTGCGTCAGATGATCCTTTTCGTTTTTGGGTCGATTTTTTACAATGGCCCAATATGTTTTTTGAATTTCTTTTGATCTGAACATTTCATTTAATCTGGATAATGCCTTACTTGTTTTGGCAAAAAGCACTAATCCGCTGACAGGACGGTCCAA
>CANHPJ010000051.1 GCA_947462515.1 Bacteroidota bacterium
ACTCTATCCATTGTTTCTCCAAATAATTTTGATATTCAGCCGTAATTATTCCCTTAGCTTCGTTCAATGATTTAGGTTCAGGATTTAGCTTTTTAATTCTATCAACAAAAACGATTTTATTATCTTTTTGGATATTTTCAGTAAGACCGACTTCCCAAGAGATTTTATCAATTATTTCATTCTCTTTTTTCAAAAATTTCCCTGATTCAATTTGAAGATTCAGTTGAGAATCAGAGTTTATTTTTTTCAGGATATCATCAGAAGAAAGACCTTTTTTAGAGGATTTTTCGACTAATTTTCTAGTTTTCTTTGCAATTTCTTCATTCGCACAGCTATAAATATTTGCCTGAATTCTTTCTTCCCACATAAACTTATCTTTATTTTTAGAATAAAAATCTTCAAGTCCGATGGTATCCTTGACAGCTTTTGACCAAACTTTTTGATCAGTTAATTCAAAAAGTAAAATTCCGTCTCTGTATTCTTGCATCAACGCTTTAAATTCGGAGTATTTAGATTCTAAATTATTTTCTTCAAAAGCGATGCAACTTTCCTCTAAAAATGATTCATACATTTTATTTATTACTACTTCAGCAGGAAGATTTGCCTGTTTAGACTGTCTAGAATTTAGGTAATTTGCAAAATCTACTTGGCTATATATTTTATCATTTAAGGAAAACATAAATTCCTTTAAATTTTCAGCTTTACCCACATTCCATTTGCCCTCAAAAAAACTAGAATCAATTAGAGGAATGAAATCATATTTAGACTTTAGATTAGCTTTAAAATCATTTTCAGATTTTATTTTATTAACCAGGGATACTCGGCTTTTATACGATCTACTATCTTTAGAAACTTTTAATTTTAGATCACTTTTCATTTCATCAAAAGATGCCAAGCCCTTTTTATCAATTTTTTTTACTATGTGCCAGCCAAATCTTGTCAAAAAAGGACTGGAAATATCACCTTGATTAGGTAGTCCAAACGCAACATTTTCAAACTCAGGCACCATTCTGCCTGTCCCGAAAGGAGGTAACTCCCCTCCTTTTTTTGCCGAGCCACGATCATCAGAATAATTTTGAGCCAACTCGGCAAAATCAGCACCCTGCTTTAGTTTAGAGTGGATTTCATCAATTTTAGCTTTGGAGGCGGCAGAATCCTGGGCAGATGCATTTGCCATTAGTTTAATCATAACATGGGCTACCTGCACTTGGCCTCTGGCTTGTCGTTTATCATTTACTTTTATTAAATGGTAGCCAAATTTAGTTCTAACAGGTTTTGAAACTTGACCAACTTCAGTATTAAAAGCTAAATTTTCGAAAGGATAAACCATTTGAAGTGCAGTAAAATAGCCAAGATCGCCTCCATTTTCCTTGGCGGAAGGATCTTCTGAAGAAACCTTTGCGATTTGGGAAAAATCTTCCCCTTTACTAATTCGGTCATAAATCTTCATGATTTTATTATACACCTCGATTGTATCTTTGGGCAATGCATTTTCATCTAATCTCAAGAGAATATGACTGGCATTTACATCAAATTTCATACGTTCGTAAGCTTCCTGAATTAAGGACTCTGTAACCTCATTATCAGTTAAATATGGCTGCGCCAATTGCTTTCTATAACCCTGAAGTTCAGTTTTAAAAGCACTAGTAGAATCTAAACCAAGTTCTTCTGCTTCTGTTACCTTTAGTTTAAAATTTATAAAAAGCTCCAGATATTCAGCAGCAGATTTTTCATCTGACGGCTTGTCTTTATTATTATTTTTATTATAAATATTATCAAATTCCGATTTAGGAATTTTTTTATTTCCAATGGTTAATAATATTGGATCTTTTTTATGTTTTTGACCATTAGCAATATTCAAGAATAAAAACATTGAAGTTATTATCCCGAAAGTTTTCATTTTATTCATAAAAAACATATACTTATTAAAAAACACCAAATATAATTCAATGGAAAACCTATCTACTGTAATTGGGAGCTTCGCTGGTTATATAAACACCATGCGGATGACTTTCTTTTACCCCGGCAGAAGTTATACGTATAAACTTAGCCATTTGGAGTGTCTCAATATTAGGAGCACCGCAATAACCCATACCAGCTCTCAAACCACCTACCAATTGATATACAACTTCAGCAAGAGTTCCTTTAAACGGCACTCTTCCGGCAATGCCTTCGGGAACTAATTTTTTTATATCATCTTCAGCATCTTGAAAGTATCTGTCTTTGGAACCTTTTTGCATTGATTCGATTGAACCCATCCCTCTATAGGTTTTAAACTTTCTACCTTCTAAAATTATTGTTTCACCAGGAGACTCTTCCACACCAGCAAAAAGTGAGCCTGCCATTACGCAATTAGCACCTGCCGCGATAGCTTTAACAACATCTCCGGTGAATCTAAGTCCGCCATCGGCTATGATTGGAACTCCAGTACCTTTTAATGCCTCAGCAACATTCATAACGGCAGTAAGTTGGGGCACTCCTACCCCAGCAATAACTCTGGTTGTGCAAATGGAACCAGGCCCAATGCCAACTTTAACACCATCAGCACCAGCTTCAACAAGTAATTTAGCCGCCTCACCAGTGGCAATATTTCCTACTATAACCTGTAAATCTTTAAATTTGTTTTTTACATTTTTCAATGTTTCTATTACCCCTCTGGAATGACCATGAGCCGTATCAATAATAACAGCATCAACACCTGCTTTAACAAGGGCATCAACTCTTTCAATAACATCGGAAGTAACCCCAACAGCAGCTGCAACTCTCAATCTTCCGAGTTCATCTTTACAGGCATTAGGTCGGATTTTTATTTTTAATATATCCTTGTAGGTAATCAAACCAATAAGTTTTTTGTTTTGATCAACTACCGGAAGTTTTTCAATTTTATGTTCTTGAAGGATGTTTTCAGCTTTTTTGAGATCACGTCCATCAGAAGTTGTAATTATATTTTCCTTGGTCATAATTTCAACAATAGGTCGGGACAAATTTTTCTCAAATCGAAGGTCACGATTGGTAATAATTCCGACCAATATCCTTTGATCATTAACAACAGGAATACCGCCAATTTTAAATTCTCTCATCATGTTAAGAGCATCGGACACTAGGGCATTTTCAAAGAGAGTGACAGGATCCTGAATCATTCCACTTTCTGAACGCTTTACTTTTCTGACTTCGTCGGCTTGTTGGGAGATCGTCATATTTTTGTGTAAAACTCCTATTCCTCCTTCATGCGCAATAGCTATAGCCAGCGTTGCTTCGGTAACGGTATCCATGGCAGCTGAAACTATTGGGGCATTTAACTTGATTTTTTTTGAGAAATAAGATGAAATATTTGTTTCCCGGGGCAGGATTTCAGAGTAGGAAGGAATCAATAAAACGTCGTCGTATGTAAGGCCTTCGCCTATTATCTTATTTGAATTCATTATAATAGTAATTGGTAAAATTTGCCAAAAGTAATGATTTTAATAGACAAAGCGAAACCTATTTTTTGATAAAACAAAAATTAACAAAAAAGCAACATCAAATTCATTTTAAAAGTAGTACGTTTCCGCTTTTTCCCTGAACAGTGCCTAAAGCAGTAGAATAATTAAGATGATAAATATAAATACCCTCTTCGGCTTCTGCCCCATTTATCTTACCATCCCAGCCATTTAATATTTCTGGAGATTCAAAAACTCTGTTTCCCCATCTATCATAAACGGAAAAATTATAATTTATTGGATCAACAAAAGAAATAACAGGCTTAAACACGTTATTTATTCCATTTAGTTTGAAGGCAGAAGGGATATAAATAATTGGCTGCTGCACCAGACAAATTTTATTAGAAGTACTTTTTTGAGAAACATAATTATTAGGTCCCTCCATTGCCTCTATATAATAGCAAAACTCACCACTTGTATAAAAATAATCATCTAATTGTTCTGAATATTCAGTTGAACCGGGAGGAAGCACCATTATAGGACTTGGATTAAACTTTCCATCTATGCTTCTGTAAATATTGTATTGAATAGTACCCCCTTGCCAATTAATATATTCATTCCATTTTATTTTGTTAGACATAGCTTCAGGCATATTTTCACCTTTCAACAAAATAGAATTATTTATTTCAGAAATGTAGGCTGTTTTTCCACAAAAATCAATTGCCTTAATGGTGTATGAATATGTCTTGTTTTTAGTATCCAAATCTTTATCTATATATTTTATCGTAGTCAAATTTTTTAAAGAGCTTGCTAAAATGGTTTTTACAACTTCATACGAACCCTTGTTGACTTTTCTTTCAATTAAATATTTTTCAATTTCAGCGATTGTGTCAATCAGACATAAAAGTTCAATTTCAGTTTGACTTTTTACTGTAACATATGATAAATAATTGAATTTGGGTTGTAATGGAAAATCTGCTTTTACCATTCTTTTATTGGAAGAAGAGGTTTTGGAAGAACCTGTTTCAAAGGCGCGAACAATATAATCATACTTGCTTTGAGGCTTAAGGCCGGAGTGAACAAAAAAAGTATCAGCAGGAGCTGTTGTACCAATAACTTGAAACGGACCGCCGTCTATACTAGCCAAAACCTTATATTCTTTAACACCATTATTCCAATTTATGTATTTATTCCAAACCAAGTTAGTTTGAAGATTGCAATTACTATATTTAGTTGACAAAAAAATAGTTCGATGCGCTTTCAATGACCAGGCGGGGGCATCACCATTTTTAATGGCGGCAATATTAAATGTCAAACTGGCAACAGAAGGATCCTTAAAAGGAATAATGCTAAAAAAAGCAGTTTTGGTTTTATCACCATTTATTTGGTGAAATTTTGACCATTGAGGTGAATTATTTGGAAGAAACTCATAAAAATAAAAAGAATCAACTTCATTGGATGGATTTTGAGTCCATCCAATAACAGCAAGACCAGAAATGGGATCAACACTTACGGAATCAATAACCGGAGGAAGAAGTGCGACTTTTTTTTGTGAATCATTTTGTGCAATACCGGTTTTACTCAGAAATAAAACTGAAAAAATCAAGTATATAAAAAAAACAATTTTACTCACAATACAATTAAGAATTCAAGCGATAAATATTATTTTTTTCCCACAACTAACTCCATTAAGTCATCTTCATTCAAATATTTAATTGCCAATTCTCTGAGCTGAACAGGTGTGATTGATTTTATAGTGAGGATATATTTATCAAAAAAATCATATCCAAAATCATATTCCAACAAACTCTTTAATCTATCAGCCAAGGCAAAAGGGCCATCAACATTTTTCAAAAAAACACCCATCATAAAATTTTTGACAAGTTGCAACTCCTCATCAGGAATCAATTCTTCTCTCAAACGACTAATTTCCAAATATATTTCATTAATTGCATCATTGCATACTTCAACACCAACTTCTGTGGATATAAAAAATGCACCTGCTTCTTTCATGGATAACAAGCCGGATCCAATACCGTAAGTATATCCTTTATCTTCGCGTATATTTGCCATTAATCGAGATCCGAAATAACCGCCCAAAACAGTATTCAAAACCTGCATTCCAAAATAATCCGGATGGGTTTTATTAAATAAAGGCCGACCTATTCTAATTGCAGATTGAACAGCGTCATCTCTAAAAACGAGTTTTTTATTCTCATTGGTTGATTGAATAGTTTTTGGCAAATAATTGGGGGATGATTTGATTTGAAAATTATTTCCAAAGTAGCTGGTAATAAAATTTTGCTCAACAGGTGAAATTTTTCCTGCGGCAATAATGGTGCAGTTTCCTGCATGATAAAACTGATTGTAAAACTCCAGGATTGATTCTCTGCTCAGGTTATCAAAATCGTTTATTTTTACATTATAGCCGTATGGATGGGACGAGCCAAAAAGCATTTCATTAAATTGCTTTCTAGCAATGGAACTTACTTTTTTTTCGTCTACGAGAAACCTTTGTTTCTCATTTTGAATAAAAGTTTCTATCTCTTGCATTGGAAAAACAGCCTCCGTGACAACGCTCTTTAATAGAGGAAGAACTTTTGCCAAATGTTTATTTAGAGAATATAAGGTTACGCTTGCAAAATCCTTATCAACATCCGTCTGCAAAAAAGCTCCGTAATAATCGGTTAAATCTGCAATTTGCTCACTGGTATATTCAGCTGTACCCTCAAGCAGCAGAGAATTGACAGCATATGCCAACAGGGGTTTTTCCTGAAAACGCGAGCCAGCAGCGAATACCAACTCTAGCTTGATTAAATCTTGGGATCCTGCATTAATTTCATAAGTATTAACATTATTATCCAAGGTAATTTTACTTGCTTTAATAATTTCTATCTTATCAACAGTTTTAAATTCGGGTGGTATGGATCTATTTAGAATCATAATTAATTTTGTGTGAAGTTATTTTCAGCATTTGATTATTTAGCTGCTGAATTCATTTTGAAATCAAAGATTTGTTATTTTAATATAAACCAATTCTATAAAATTGGTTTATAGAAACTCTCTTTTTTAATTTTTTGACAAATAAAATAAGGTGGAGCAATTATTTTCGTTAAAAATCAAATTAGCTTGAGTTTTTATTTCCTGATCGGAAATATTCAAATAAAGGTCAATCTCCGTATTTATCAAATTCGCATCACCGATATTTTCAAAAATCGCCAAATTCATAGCTATGTTAGGCACGCTCATTTCAGAAAAAGCGTTAGAAGACTCAATTTTATTTTTAACCTTATTAAGCTCATTTTCAGAGACTAGCTCTGTTTTAATTTTTTCCAGTTCCTGGAGAATAGCACTTTCAGCTAATTCGACAGAAATGCCTTTGATTAATTTACCAGATATGACCAACAAACCGGGATCTATGTCGCCTGTTAAATATGCTGATATTTCGCTGAACATTTTTTTATTTTTGACCAATTCTCTATACAATCGGGAGGAATCACCCCTTGATAAAATATCGGAAATTAAATCTGCCACGTAATATTCTTTCTCAGACCTTCCACAAATGTGGTATGTTTTATAAATAGCATCAAGCGGAACATCTTTTTCTACAGTCAACCTTCTAGGTTCAGATTGAATCGGTTCTTTTTGAAATTCTTTTTTTACTTTCTCTGCTTTGGGAATTGGACCAAACCATTTTTCTGAAAGCCTTTTAATATCAGCTACTTCAACATCGCCAGCAACAACTAAAATAGCATTATTAGGAGCGTAATATTTCTTAAAGAAATCTTTTACATCTTCCATTTTTGCATTTTCAATGTGGGAGATTTCCTTGCCGATGGTAGGCCACTGGTAGGGATGATTTTTATAGGCTAAAGGTCTTAACATTAACCAGACATCGCCGTAAGGTTGATTTAAATACCGTTGCTTAAACTCCTCAATAACAACACTTCGTTGAACTTCCAGACTTTTTTCAGTAAAAGCAAGGCTTAGCATTCTGTCAGATTCCAACCAGAAACCAGTTTCCAAATTAAATTTCGGGAGAGTCAAATAATAGTTTGTAATATCATTGGATGTGAATGCATTATTTTCGCCGCCAACCCTTTGCAAGGGCTCGTCATAATTTGGGATATTAATAGACCCACCAAACATTAGATGTTCAAAAAGGTGAGCAAAGCCAGTTTTTTCAGGATTTTCATCTCTTGAGCCGACATTGTATAAAATATTTATTGCGGCTATGGGGGTTGATTTATCCTGATGCACGATTACTTTAAGACCATTCTCTAATTCAAACCTTTCAAACTTTATCATTTTATTTTTTTGTTTAAAAACTCATTAATTTCAATTCACTTTTTGCGAGCTCAAATTCAGTCATAATTTCTTCTAAAATCTTTCCTGCGGGTTTTACCTGATGAATTAATCCGGCAACTTGCCCCACTTCGAGTTCACCTTCTGTCATATCGCCTTCGAACATTCCTTTTTTAGCGCGTGCCCTGCCCAAGATCTGCTTCAGTTCTTCATTAGAAGCACATTGAGCTTCCGCCTTCAAAACATTTTGGCAAAACTCATTTTTTATTAACCTGACAGGGGTAAGTTGTTTCAATGTAAGTATTGTATCACCCTCATTAGTATCAATAACTTTATTTTTGAAATTAATATGTGCCGAAGATTCATCGGAGGCAATGAAACGGCTTCCGATTTGCACACCATCAGCCCCAAGGGAAAAAGCAGCCATCATAGCTCTGCCGGTGGCGATGCCTCCCGCCGCGATTAAAGGGATCTTTATTTTATCTTTCACCATAGGAATCAGACACATAGTCGTAGTTTCCTCTCTACCATTGTGACCGCCAGCTTCAAAACCTTCAGCAACAACTGCATCAACGCCGGCATCTTGAGATTTTAGAGCAAATTTTGCGCTAGAAACAACATGAACTACGATTATTCCATTTTCTTTCAATTTTTGAGTCCAGGTATTAGGATTACCTGCGGAAGTAAAAACAATCTTTACATTCTCATCCAAAATAACATCCATTATTTCCTGAATATTTGGATATAATAATGGAACATTAACACCAAAGGGATTATCAGTTGCAGCC
This sequence comes from Bacteroidota bacterium, assembly GCA_947462515.1. Taxonomy (GTDB): domain Bacteria; phylum Bacteroidota; class Bacteroidia; order JACCXN01; family JACCXN01; genus CANHPJ01. The sequence continues at coordinate 8,513 of CANHPJ010000051.1, forward strand.
TTACATTTTCTGATTTGTTCTCGCAAAACATCGGTATACATAGACCCAGCACCCAAAAGACCAAGTCAACCTGAATTACTTACCGAAGAGGCAAGTTGCCATCCACTGCACCAAATCATTCCAGCTTGAATAACCGG
>CANHPJ010000052.1 GCA_947462515.1 Bacteroidota bacterium
GAGACGATTTTTCACCTTTGTTTCGTAGAACACTTTTGAACTATCTTCTTTGATAATTTTACAATTAAGATAAGAGCCATTCTTGGCAATTATTATGTCCTGACTAATTGCACACAATGGAGCAAACAAAATTAATAGCAAAAGATTATATTTTTTCATCACTAAAATTTTCATTTAACTTAGAAAGGTTAAATGTATGGCTTTAATCAAAAACAAGAACTATTTTAGGTCTTTAATTATATCATCCAGCTTAGAGATTATTTCTCGCTCGAATTTCGCTTTGACATAATTCTGCTTTTGGAGATCTGCAATATTTTCAGAGGGAATTACTAATTCTTTTTGCTTTATAAAATATGCACTTGTTAAAAAAATCCCACATCTATTAATCAGGCAATTACCAATTAAAATATCATAATAAATTTCCTCATCAAAGGATTTCAAAATATAATATCTAACAGTATGGTATTGATTTGTTTCAGTGTGAGGATAATTTGTTTTAGGATCACTAAAGTATTTATGCGCTAATCCCTCTCTTTCCATTCTATAAAAGGGCGCGATGCTATATTTTGAGATCCTAAATTGATCGGCACTATCCAATCGGATGGCAGGAAATTTCTCCCAGAGCGTATCTAGGGCAGCTATCAACTGTAATTCCTGCGCTTCCTGAATCCGATAATTGCCAATAACGGCAAGTCCTTTATTCGAGAAGATGCACCCTTGATTAACAATTATAGTCAAAACTAAAATCAACAAAACATTTTTTTTTCTTTTAATCATAAAAACAAACCATTAAGGAAAAGTAAGTGCGCCAATTGCCGCGTAAGGTGCTGTGCATTTTAATCCACAAATAGCACTAAGACCTGTACCAACAATCAATTCCAAAGGACTTGTATGTTTGAGTCCTAAAAACAATGTTCTGCCAGTAAGCAAGGCATCTGCTCTAATTGTTTGGGGTGATAGAAGCAAATATGCTGCCCCATCGTTAATCTTCAAATCCAAATAATCCAAATCATGCAAATAACCTGCATATTCTTTCCAACCCCAACCTGCAATTGGCCCGTAGTAATCACTGGAGCCATTTACATCCATCCCATTTTTTAATTTTAAGTTTTTTCCCAGATAGCTAGGATAACTTCTCTTTAAATTTTGTCCAACCGAAGTAAGTTCCAATTTCTCAGCAGTATGCCCACTTTTAATCATTTCTTGCATTCTAGTATTAGCTTTAATGGCAATCTTATCTTCTATTCCCATAAATTTATCAACTCCTTTTATTAGGTCGGATAAATTAGTCAAAGCTGCAAGACCATAGCCTATATTTTCAATTTTCTTATTTCCTCTTTTACCCAGGTAGCCCCAGGTGTTTTTTCCCAAATTATAACTAGCAAATCCAAAACTAACAGAAGGTCCCGTGGTAAATCCACCCAAACCGCTCATGCCGGCCGAATACACAAAAGAAGAAGATGCAATACCCAATGTATTGGAGAGTGCCAGACTTGAATTTGTAGCTATATCGTATCCTATATACCCTGAGATAGCTCCTATAGCAAGGCCACCTGCAACATACCCTGCCAATGAAAAACCTTCAGCACCTTTAGATTTACCTAGTTGATATCCGCTGTATCCACCAGTTGTAGCTCCAATTAAAACAGAAGTCCAGGCGAATCTGCCATCGGGATCGATTGAGAGTACAGGATTATTTCCCATGCCCATGTATGGGGAATGAAACTGACCGGCGGGATCAACGCTTGTCCAGCGAGCCATTCTTGCATCCCAGTTTCTTGCTTCAAACTCATTCCAACCCTGTTTGACATCCTTTTCAGCAAATTGACCCTGATATCCATATCGGTAGCCATCATTGCCCGTAAAAAGGTTAGAAGATCTGCCTGGCATTTCCCAGCCATGGGCATAGTAATCGGCTGAACTTTGAACATCAGCAATAGCAAATCCTGCATCCTCATCTTTTGAAACAATTGAGATCTTCAAATTATCAAACCAAACTGCGGTATTAGAATTATTTTTAAAATAAATACGCAGTTTTAAACCTTCAGATTTTTCATTAACGGGGTAAGATGCTGATTTTTCAATCCAGTTATTAATGCCCTCAATATTATAATTCAAGCTGGTACCAGGAAGAATTTTTCCTTCATTATCAATTAACTCCGCTACAAAGAAAGCATCGGGTTTCATGCCCGTTAACACTTGAATAGCGGAAAGATTGCATTTGTAAAAAGCGGAAAAATGAATCATATAACCCTCTTTAACAGGAATGTCGATATATGGCCCAATAGCAGAAGTATTATTGTCACTTTGCAATTTCAGAGAATTCTTGCTTCCATCATAAGCTTGGTCTGAGGTAATATTTAAAGATGAAGACCATCTCAACTCGTCTGAACCATTGCCTTCAAAACCATTAAACAAATTGATTTTTCGCAACCCTTCTTTAAAAGTTGCCCTTACACTTCCTAGGTGGTCAGTAAGTTCGTAGAGATACTTATCATTTTCATTTTTATGCCTTTGATAAGTTCCTATTCTAGAGTTAGAGTAAATAGGAAGTTCACGCTGATAAACATTTTCATCATCCAAATCTTTATAATAGATGCTAATAACATGCCCGGATGCATCTCTCAAATACCAAACTTCTTTATCAAGGGTGCCATTCGGAGTATAAATATTTTTTTTAATATTTTGACCCATTTCATCATAGAAGTAAGAACTTAACAAAGCACCTGACAAAGAACTTACCTCAGTAACTTTGCCATATGAATTATAAGTAAGTTTTGTATTCTCTTTTGTATTTTGGATCAATTGCCCCAAGTGATCGTATTTATAATTTTCTACCGTTTGGGAGGTGATATCTGAAAGGCCTGTAGAGTCATTTATCTCATCTGTTATATGGCTTAATTTATTATCTATTCGCCTGTTGCTATCCAGTTTGTATATGTATTCAAATTTATCAACATCTCTTGAATAAGCTTTGCTATCAATTATTTTCTGATTCGCATTTCGGTTTAATTTCATAAGATTTCCATTGGGATCGTATTCAATACCCCATTCCTTATAATCCAGGGAAGGAATAAATTGATTTTCGGAAGAATAATGTGAAGCAATATTTTTTGAACCATTATCCATGCCATTGTATGCTAAAGTTCCAAACAAAGCCTGTTTCAGCTGATTTTTCGAGTCATACTGATATGTTTTTGCCAATTGCTGACCAGAGTATGACAAATCCAAATCATTTCTGGTTTGCCAGCGGTGGGTTTTAACATTTCCATTGAAAAGGTCAGGAGATTCATCTATTCTATGAAGTTCACCAGTATCGGATGAGGGTAACAAACGAGAGGTATTAATAGATTGAACAGAGGTATTTGACCTACTATAATCACCTGAAAAATAATCCAGGGACATGCCAAAAACATCTTTTGCAAAGGAATTATTTTTCCCGGGATAGGCATCCTTTCCCATATCTAAATGAGATAAGGTTGGATCATTTATACTTTTAAGCCAGCCATTGATTGTGTATATATAGTCAATACCCTGCAGGTCGCCGCCGAGTTCTACCCGTTTAAGTTGTCCGTGACGGTAATAAACATATTTTGCCTGTAATTTCCGGTTAATTCCATCGGTGCTTGTTTCTGTTTTTTGAATTCTTCCACTTAAATCATAGGAATAAAAATGATAAAAATCTTCTTCAGGGTTTTCCTGTTGGTAAGCAATTTCAACCAGCTTTCCTTTAATGTTATATTTATAATTTATTGATTTGGGATTTAAGCCATCGACTTGCTTTATTACCCAGGATGCTCGGCCCAAATCATCATAGCTATACCAAGTTTTACTTATATCGTTCCATGATTCGGCAATTTTCCCGGTAATATATTGCTCTTTATATCCCATGGGATTTGGATGCCGGGGATTATCATAACTAAAAAAAGTTTGTGAAGCACATTGGGAACCTGAAATTAAGTAATCGTGCGATAAATTAAAGATACTATTACTTTGATGATGGTTCAATTCGGCAACTTGCTGATGGCTTTGAAAAAAATATCCATCAGAGTCATTGGTATATTCACCTGTTTCAATGACTCTTCCGAGATTATCGAAGTTATAATAGGAGAATTTTCGATTCTTTCGTTGTAATGAATTTTCAGAAAAACGAAGCAGGCCATCATTGCGATAAACGTAATGAGTCAATCCTACATCAGGAGATTGCGTTGATAAAACCTGCCCAAGGCTATTATAAGAACTTTTGCTCTGCATGGTATTTAAAGGTTCTTTAATCATTTTATAAGTAATGCCATCAAGGAGCAATTCAAGATCTTTCAAAAAAACAGGGTTATAGTCGCTAATTACACCATAACCAGCATCACCAAATCGAGGATCATCATATTTTCGAGTATAGGCCTGACCGGATATAGAGACAACTTGTATTTTTGCCTGAGTAGCTGTTTTGCTTAAATCAGGATCAATTATTGCCTGTACGGGAGAATTTATGAACTTATAGGTATTATAAACCCTATAATCCTGATTCCCTGGTATTCCCACCTTTTTTTCTACCACATGAACTTCTATAGTTCCCAAATTTGTATTATAATAGTCCCCGACCATTTTAAAATTATTATTATCCTGATCGATTAATTTGAATTTGATTTCCGCCTTATATTTCCAATCTCTTTCACCTGCATCAGATTTTACAGGCTCTGCATATGTTTCAAGAGGCTTATAAGCGGGCATAATAAATGCAGACCTTGAATAATTATCCGACGTGACTTGTTCATTCGACTGTTTCTGAAGCAATTGCATTTCTTCATTATAAAGATCGTATTCATATTGTGAAAACTCTCTTGTATAAGACGAGTATTGAGGTATCACTGCGAGATCCTTTTCCAAAATAGAGCTTGATATACTTTTATCGAGGAACGAGTATTTTGATTCGTAATTTGAATCAAAATCAGTAGTTTTTTTTCTTAAAGAGACCTGCAGTGTAGTAAACTGCGTTCTAGCAGAGTCGGGGATAATGGAAAATCCAAACTCGTTATTTGAAAAACTTGTTTTATCAAGGCTTACCGGATCATTCGTATTGAATCCATTTTTTTGACTTTTACTGCTGCGTAGAAAGCTTAAATCCTGTTTTTGGTCGACACCAAGGGGAGGTACACTTGAAATAAGTCTATTAGCCTTATCGTAGTAATTTAAAGTGAAATCATAATAATTCAAATTATAATTTACCGTTAGCCCGCTGACAGTATTAATTGCACCTTCAAGGTATATTATTCTATATAATCCAGGATTTAAAATTGGCTTTGTTCCCGAAAAAGTTATTTCTCCATCAAATTTGAGGTATGAACCCGTTTTCAAATTCAATATATTGTATTTAATAAATGGTGATGCAGAATTATTTTCAAGAGACAAAGACGATTCACAACCAGCAGGCAAATGAATATCCACATAGCTCTCTCCCGCCTTGATGGGAATAATTGAAGTTACATTCATAACTTTTTTATTTAGGCCATCTTCCTCTCCACTACTGCAAGAAGCAATGAGTTTATCATCGGAGTCTTTAAAAACAATTTTTTCATTCCCATTTTGATCGATAGTGATTGTTTTTGTGACCTGATAGACAGGCTGGAAATGAGTTTTAGGAGTTAGCATATAGTCATAAATCCCGGGTTCCTTCCAAAAAACCTCCGAAGAGTTTGTGAAATCCTCTACCTGCCAGCCTTTTGCAAAACCAAAAACGTAATATAATTCACCAGAGGCAGGCATAGAATATGAAAAACTTTCATGACCTGAACCCATTTTATGCCCCTCACCAGCCATTGCAGTTACTGATCCATTAAAAGAAATATCATCATGACTTATTCTGTTGTATGGAAAGGCAGAAGAGGGGACGTAAGGCTCAGTAATATTGTTATTACTATAATACCAACCCAAAGTTCCGGAATAATTATTACCAACAGGTTTTGGATTGTTAATTTCACCAGGCACTTTATTGTCATTTGGCAAATCGAAGTCTAGATAGGAGTAATTTTGATTTTTTTCATTGGTAAAAAAACTATCCTTGTAGCAAATATAATTTCTACCAAGCGGGACTGGCAAAGAATTTATTAGTGGTCTTCCAAAAGCATCATAGACTGTTTGAGTTATCATTACGTCATCGTTTGCAAAAACTTTCGATTGAGACTGAATTGCTCTACCTAGGTTATCAGAATAAACTCTGCTTTCGGAAACGAGGTAGCCATCTTGGGAAAATGATTTACGATGTACCCAATTACGCTTTAAATCAAGACAATTATCATTCTGAAGCTGCCTAGAATGGCGCATCTCATAAAAGTATTTGATAGAGTTTATGGCATTTTCCCAAAAGTATAGCCTTTGAAAATCAAAAAAAACAATATTTCCTATGCTGCGTGGCTCACCAAACAAATTCGTAGTTGGATTATCAAGTTCTATTCGATCATTCACATCATATGACAGTTGAAACAATTCGGTATTAGATGATGTATAAAACTTTAAACTTATTTGTGAGACATCCCCTTTATGAGGTCTTAAAGCTTTAAAAACATTTTCTGTTCCAGTTGAATAATTACCCATAAGACCAGCTCCTGAGATTTCATATCTTAACTCTTGTCCCTCATACGAAAAGCCTAAACTGGAAGTATTTAAGTTATGAGAAAAACATGTAGAATCAACAATAACAAGAATACTATCCGTTGAAGCGCATCCTAGGGGGTCTATTGCAGTCAACTTATAATTTGTGGTTTTTTCAGGCTTAAGAATTTGATTATTATCTATCGCATTGCAAATACCAACATTTGGACTCCAACTGTATGCCAATCCTGCTTTAGTTGTTAAGGCTAAACTATCGCCAAGGCATAAAGAAGTATCCTTTATCGATAATAATTCTGATCCTTGTTTAACCCTAATAGTGTCGACATTGGTCTCAAAGACACAACCAGAAACACTAACCAAGGCTTTAAAATAAGTAGTGGTTTTTAATCTCCCTGAATTACAAATACTACTACTGATGCCTGGCACATCATAAAAAATTAAATTATCAGATGATAGCTGCCATTTAATAGCAGCACCTGGTGTTTGATCTTTTAACATTAATACTGTTGAATCGCCAAAACAGATATTTTTATTTACTGCAACTATTCTTCCGGCCTGCATGGTATCAGAGCGCATTCCAAATTTCACATTAGGTATCCGTGTAAGTCTGCCACCTGCATTATATACAACTGGAAAAGCATAATTATGATAATCAAATTTTGTTCTATAATTACCCGAAGCCAAACTAGAATTAAGACTTTGAATGGCACTTGTAAATGTGCTGCCATCTCTGCTTTCAATTAAGAGCTCTATGTTATCAATTCCATTATAAGCAAAAGGAGAATTTAGGATTATGTTTTGCCATCCTGTAGCACCTAGTTCAATCTTACCTTCATAAACCACATTAAAACCTTTATTAGTTGGATAATATTTATCGGCATGAATTGAAGAAGAGGTATGACGCAAATAGATTTTCTGATTATCCAAGGTATAGCTTGCGCCGGAATTATTCAGGTAAAATGACAATGAATTGATATTATTTGCCTTTCCCAATTCACTTGCCAAAAAGATATAACTGCTCCATCCGTAGTTAAAATAAGTCTGGAAGGGATAATTATAATCCGAGGTGGTACCTGTTCCAATTGGAACTGATGATGAATTACCAGATGTAGAAATAACAGAAACATTAACAGTATTGCTTTCAACAGTGCAACTGGATGAGCTAACTCTGGCTTTATAATATTTTGCAGCTAAAAGTCCAGGTGTATTATATAAGGTTGTAATTGCACCAGGAATAGAATTGAAGTTTATATTATCCTGAGATTCCTGCCATTGAATTGATGCTCCGATAGTTTGACCGTTTAAACTAATTGTGGTAGAATTTCCAGGGCATAAATTCGTTTCTGATGAACTTGAGGTTCCTGAAATGAGAGTGCAAGAATTTTTAACAAACTGGATGTTAGGCATTTTCGCCACTCTTGCACCTGTATTCCAAGTAGAGGGAAAACTATAATCGTTATAATCATATTTACATCTATAATCTCCGGAGCTTTTTCCAGTGTATCTTGTTTGAATTGAACTAGTGTGGGTGCTTGCATCACGGCTTTCTATCATTAACTCTATATTGGCTTTGCCACTATAAGAAAATGGGGATATTAAATTTATAGAATGCCATCCTGTTTTTCCAAAATTAATACTACCATCATAAACCAGCGTAAACCCCATAGCTGTAGGGTAATATTTATCGGCATGAAAAGCCGAATTAGTGTGCCTTAGATAAATTTTTTGATTGGTTAATGTATAATTGCTGCCAGTATTATTTACATAGAAAGCCAAGGAGCTGATGTTTCCCGCAGATCCCATTTCACTTGCAAGATAAATCTGACTACTCCAGCCAAAATTGAAATATGTTTGAAAGGGAAAATTATAATCAGAGGCTGTTCCAGTTCCAACGGATAGGGGATTTTGAGCAATTGACCTA
>CANHPJ010000053.1 GCA_947462515.1 Bacteroidota bacterium
ATCGCAATAAGCATCTATCTTTTGCTAACATCAAACATAAATATGTCCCTATTAATGATAAGCATGCACGATATAGCTTATTTATTATTTTTGGGTACCATCTGTACTGCTTTTGCATTAATCGCAAGTATAAACGTCATGAAAGAACTGTCTCCCTTTACGGTAACGATGACTACAAATCTGGAACCTGTTTATGGAATCATAATGGCCTACATTTTCTTTGATCAGAAAGAAAAAATGTCTACCGAGTTTTATTTTGGCACAATTGTAATCCTAGGAAGTGTTTTTACAAATGCCTATTTAAAAGGGAAAAATAATCAACGAATACAAAATCTATAAAAGTATAACTATGACTCCCTTATCCTTGCCTCTATTAATGATGTAGAAAAACCTGGTAAAAAAGCTATCGTTGAAACCACTCCTCCCCTTGCCTTAACTATTTCGTATCCAACAATGTCTTCTGGCTTATAATCCGATCCCTTTACCAAAACATCCGGCTGTATTTTTTTTATCAATTCGTAAGGCGTCTCCTGATCAAATAAAACAACAGCACTAACGAAATTTAAGGATGCAATAATGGTGGCTCGGGAAATCTGATCTTGAATGGGCCTTGACTTTCCTTTACCTAGCTTCCTAACAGATGCATCGGTATTTATTCCTACAATAAGATGATCGCCCAAATCGGCAGATTTCATCAAATAATCAACATGGCCCAAATGTAAAATATCAAAACAACCATTAGTAAATACTACTTTTTTTTGCTCTGATCTAAGTAATCTTAATCTTTCCTCCACAGACTCCCAAACCCACAACTTTTCACTTATTGATTCACTATATGTCATTTAACCTTTTTTTATTGTAGTTTGGTATTATAATCATAGAGAGTAAACCTAATACCAATATCATTAAAAACTGCGCTGTCCAAACTATCCAACCAAAAGCGAAACCTATAGGAAGAGCAATACCGAAAAGCGTTAAGGTCTTTGAAACTATTAAAGGATAAGCTCCTAGTCCACCCTGAACAGCAATTATGCCAAAAGAACCAAATACCAAGGATGAAAGAACTGCCATAAATCCTGCATCGGTAGTTTCCTTTAAAGCAAAGAAACTCAAATGAAGCGATGAATAATAAAGCACCCATATTGATAACGAATGAAAAATAAACATTCCTGGATTTTTAACTTTTAAGACTGTCTTAAAGCCTTCGGCAAAACCAGAAACTATACCTTTCAACTTATCATATATGGCTTTTGATTTGGTCTTTAAAACATAAAGCAAAACTGAGAAAATCCCTAAAGCAATAAGTAAAAAGATCAATTTACTGGCCATTCCTTCCTTACTGCTGTTGATCTTTTCCATAAGCGGACTTAATATTTCCTCAGATACAAATCCACCTATTAAATCCAATTGAAATACGATAGTTATAAAAGTCAAAGAAAGCAATATTATCAGATCAATTACCCTTTCGGCAATCACTGTTCCAAAAAGATTCTGAAAAGGAACACCTTCATATTTTGACATGGTAGCGCATCTGGACACTTCTCCTAATCGGGGAAAAACCATGTTTATCAAATACCCAATCATTACCGCAAAAAAACTGTTGGCAAGCCTTGGTTTATAGCCTAAGGTCTCAACTACCATTACCCAGCGCATCGCTCTGCTGACATGACTCAATACTCCAAAAATTATTGAAACTCCAATCCAAAAATAATTAGCCTCTTTAAATGAAGTGAAAATATGTGTTTTATCTTTCTCCGAAAGGTCTTTATATATATACCAAATCAAGAAAAAACCAAGTGCTACGGGAACCGAAAACTTTAGGGTTTTAATCAGAATGTCTTTCAATGTTAAGGAATATAAGTATTGGTTTGGCTATCGGGAAATATAATTGTAGGTTTAAATGTTTTTGCCTTTTCAAAATCCATTAAGGCATACGATATAACAATAACAATATCGCCAACAGAAACTAATCTGGCGGCAGGCCCGTTCAGACATATTACACCACTCTTGCGAGGCCCCGTAATAATATATGTTTCTAATCGCTCTCCGTTATTTACGTTTACAACCTGAACCTTCTCCCCTTCAATCATATTTGCAGCATCCATTAAATCTTCATCTATGGTAATGCTTCCAATGTAATTCAACTCCGCCTGGGTTATGGTTACACGATGTATCTTCGATTTTAAAACTTGTATCTGCATATTACCTTAAAATACGTCTTAAAAAATAATGTTATCAATTAATCTAACTTTTCCTAAAAACAAAGCGATGCACCCAACCCCCTGCTTTGTTTCATTCCAATTGCCTATCGAAGATAATGTTTTTGAATCCACTATTTCAAAATATTCTAAGCGCATTTCATGTATTGATTGAATTTTTTCTTCAACAAATTCCTTAACCTTCAACACACTCAATTTGTTTGACAACTCTTTAGCATCCTCAAGGGTCTTGTAAATGAAGGCTGCTGTTTGTTTTTCTTGCGGAGTCAAAAGCATGTTTCTTGAACTCATTGCCAAACCATTATCTTCTCTTACTATAGGACAAGAAATTATATTTAACTCGAGCTTTAAACTCTCAACCATTTGCTTTATTATCGCTAATTGCTGAAAATCCTTCTGCCCAAAATAAGCATTGGTGGGTTTTACGATATCAAAAAGCCTATAAACTACTTTTATAACTCCTTTAAAATGACCAGGTCTGAATTTTCCTTCCATTACTAAATCTATGCCATTTAACTCCAATTTATCAAGCACTGAAATGAATGCTTGCGTATCTTGCCCCTCTTGAATAAATTTATTTTTGCCTTGAGAAAACAATTCTTCATCTTTTTCCGTTCTATCATAAGTTGTCGGAGTAAGTTGTGATGTTTGATTATTTTCATAATCAGGAAAAACTTCTTCAACTTCTGGATTAAACAAAATAGTGCATCCTGCATTTTTTAACAACTGGATGTCTGCCTCTATTGGCCTGGGATAATTTTCGAGATCTTTTTTGTCGTTAAATTGAGTAGGATTAACAAAAATACTGCAAACAACAATGTCATTCTCCAGCTTTGCCCGCTCAATTAAAGAAATATGCCCTGCATGCAGTGCACCCATTGTAGGAACAAACCCTACTGTTTGTTTTTCAGATTTTGCCTTTTCTAGAAAAAGCTTTAGTTGCTTTACTTGCCTGAAAATTTGCATTTTTAATAAAATGATAAAAATAACCCATGAAACAGAGGCCTTGCAAAGCTAAACTTAAAACTTGAAAAAGTGCAAAATTTTTCTTAATTTTGTTCCCTTGTAATTAATGTAAATATCGATATGAAGAAAAAAACGAAGGTATTATTTGTGTCTCAAGAGATTAGCCCATATATGGACCCTAGTCATATGTCAACAATTTGTAGACAATTGCCTCAAGGCATGCAAGAGAGAGGTAAAGAAATCCGTGTTTTTATGCCTCGATTCGGGTGCATTAACGAACGTAGAAACCAACTGCATGAGGTTATCCGTTTATCCGGAATGAATTTAATCATAAATGATACTGACCATCCCTTAATTATCAAGGTGGCTTCCATTCAAGCAGCCAGAATGCAGGTATACTTTATTGATAATGAAGAGTTTTTCCAAAGAAAAACTATTTTGAGCGATAAAAAAGGTGCCCTACATAAAGATAACGATGAAAGATCAATGTTTTTCTGCCGTGGTGTTTTAGAAACAGTAAAAAAATTAGGTTGGGCACCCGATGTAATTCATTGTCATGGATGGTTTACTCACCTTATTCCTTTCTTCATGAAAACAATTTTCAAAGATGATCCTGTTTTTGCAAATACAAAAGTGGTTTTATCTCTTTATGATGAGGAGTTTAAAGATTCCTTGGATGCAGACTTCAATAAAAAATTGAAAACCGGCACCGTTTCTGAAGAACAAGTTAAACCATATGCAGAGCCAAATTATATTAACCTTAACAAGGCCGCTATAAACCTAGCCGATGGAATAATTTTAGGATCAGAGAATATTAACCCCGATATTATCTCGTTTATAGATAAATCAAATAAACCTTTGCTTGCCTATCAATCTAAAGAAGAATATCAAAACGCATATTCCAAATTCTATGATGAAATCGTTGAGGAAGTAAATGTATTGGCAGAATAATTTGAATCTCAATTTAATAATGGTTTTCCTAAATAATTTGCGGACTTTTAAGTCCGCAATATTTTTTATAGCTTTATTTGTTTTGGGTTTTTCCTGTAAAAAAGAAGACTCCATTATTGGTCTTGAAGTACAGCCGGCTGACGAACAGTTCGGGATACTTTATACCGACACAATAACTATTGAATCTCTCTCTATTAGAGAGGATTCACTGGTTGCAAATACAACACTTTATAATCTTCTGGGAAGCATAAACGACTCTGTTTTTGGAAAAACAAACGCATCTTTCTACACGCAAATAATATTGCCTACTACAAATGTCACTTTTTCTAATCCTGCAAGCTGTATCGTTGACTCAGTCGTTTTAGCCTTAAAATATAATGGCTACTATGGTAATCTGAATTCTCAATCATTTAAAGTATTCGAGCTAACTGACAACATTTTTACTGACAAAACCTACTATTCAAACACCAATCTTTCTTATAATTCAGCTGAAATTGGAAAGATCGAAAATCACATTCCTGACCCAAACTCTCCGGTTTATATAGGAAATGACACTTTAGCACCTCAACTCAGAATAAAGCTCGAAAACGAATTGGGGAAGCGATTTATTAATGCTGACCCTTCTGTTTTTACAAACACAACTAATTTTACAAGCTTTTTTAAGGGATTATACATACAATCAGATAATCCAAACCAGAGCATAAACCAGGGAGCTATTCTCTATCTCGACTTGCTTTCAGCCAACTCAAAACTCAGCATTTATTATACCGAAAACAATATCAAAAAATCATTTGATTTTATCATTGGACAAGGTGCTGCTCGCATAAATAAATTTGAACATGACTATTCAAATACTCCTATTGAAAAGCAGTTTCAAAACCCGCTCTTTGGAAGAGAGAAGGTTTATATCCAATCTATGGCCGGCATAAAAACAAAATTGACATTCCCTCATCTTAACAACTTAAAAAACATAGCCATAAACAAGGCAGAACTGGTTCTGCCTATTGAACAATACAATCAGCTTTTGCCTCACTCCAAATTAGTGCTCACAAGTATCGATAATGAAGGAAAAGCAACAGCAATGATTGATGCCTTGGAAGGAGAAAATTATTTTGGCGGATTAATTGACAACGCCAAAAAGGAATATCGCTTTAATATCGCAAGACATCTGCATCAAGTTATAAACCAAGGAAAAAAAGATAACGGTTTATTTATAATGCCTGTAGCAGGTGTTATTAATGCCAACGAAACCATATTAAAAGGAGGATATCCTTTTAATCAGATGAAACTAAAAATTACTTATACAAAACTTTAATACATTTTACTATGTGTGGAATAGTTGCATACCTGGGTCAAAAACAAGCTTACCCAATCTTAATTAAAGGTCTTAAAAGACTTGAATACAGAGGATACGATAGCGCCGGAGTTGCTTTGGTTGATTCGGAAATGGCTGTATATAAATGTAAAGGAAAAGTGTCGGATCTTGAAGCTCACGCTAATGGAAAAAACATTAATGGAACCATTGGTATTGGCCATACACGATGGGCTACTCATGGGGAACCGAATGATGCAAATGCTCATCCTCACTACTCCGAATCGAAAAAACTAGTGATAATTCACAACGGAATTATTGAAAATTATGCATCACTTAAAAAAGAAATGATTAAAAGAGGTCATACTTTTTTAAGTGATACCGACACAGAGGTATTGGTGCACTTAATAGAAGATATTCAGGAAAAGGAAAAAGTTGACCTCTTCGAAGCCCTTAGAATGGCCTTAAATGAAGTAATTGGAGCATATGCAATTGTTGTTATGTCAAAAGATGACCCAAACAAACTTATTGCGGCAAAAAAAGGAAGTCCTATGGTTATTGGTATAGGTAAAGATGATTTTTATATCGCATCTGATGCCACTCCAATAGTTGAATATACTAAAAATGTAGTATATCTTGAAGATGAAGAGATTGCTTTACTAGACCGAAACGAGGAACTTAAAATATTTAACATAAAAAATCAATCCAAAACACCTTATATTCAAGAATTAGAACTTCAACTTGAAGCAATTGAAAAAGGTGGATACGAACACTTTATGTTAAAAGAGATTTATGAGCAGCCAAAATCTATCTTAGATAGCATGAGAGGTAGAATTAATGCTGCTCAAGGAATAGTATCTCTAGGTGGCATAAGTGATTATGAAACAAAAATGATCAATGCTAAAAGATTTATTATTGTTGCTTGTGGTACTTCATGGCACGCTGGTTTAGTTGCGGAATATCTTATTGAAGAGTACGCACGTATTCCTGTTGAAGTAGAGTATGCTTCAGAATTCAGATATAGAAATCCTATTCTAAATGAAGACGATGTTGTAATTGCAATTTCTCAATCGGGAGAAACTGCTGATACCCTAGCTGCTATTGAACTGGCAAAATCAAAAGGAGCAACAATAATCGGTATTTGTAACGTTGTAGGTTCTTCCATTGCAAGAGCTACTCATGCAGGATCATATACCCATGCAGGCCCTGAAATCGGCGTAGCATCAACAAAAGCTTTTACCGCTCAGGTGACTGTTCTTACCTTACTTGCACTCTCTTTAGGCAAGAAAAAAGGAACTATTCCTCACTCTAAATTTGCTCAGATATTAAGTGAACTTGAATCTGTTCCTTCTAAAATAGAAACGTTATTGAAAAAAGATAATCAGATTGAGTATATATCTGAAATCTTTAAAAATGCCACAAACTTTTTATATCTGGGCAGAGGCTGTAGCTTTCCGGTAGCTTTAGAGGGAGCTCTAAAATTGAAAGAAATATCATACATACATGCTGAAGGTTACCCGGCTGCCGAAATGAAACATGGACCTATTGCCCTTATAGATGCTGAAATGCCGGTTGTGGTTATTGCCACAAAAGGTCCTTCTTACGAAAAGGTAGTAAGTAACATACAGGAAGTGAAAGCAAGAAAAGGAAAAATAATAGCTATTGTCACTGAAGGCGATGTAACTGTAAAAGAAATGGCCGACTACTCCATAGAAATACCGGAAACCGATGAATCATTGGTGCCTCTGATCTCTGTCATTCCTCTTCAATTACTTTCCTATTACATTGCAGTAATGAGAGGATGTAATGTCGATCAACCAAGAAACCTGGCTAAATCAGTGACTGTAGAATAATACTGCAAGCATAATTATACTTACAGTGTAATATAATTTAAGAAACAAATGAAAATAGACCATAAAACAGTAGATCACTTAGCTCATTTAGCTAGACTTGAATTTGAAAACGAATCGAAAGAAGCTATTGTTAATGACTTGAACAGAATTTTATCCTTCGTTGAAAAACTAGATGAATTAAATACAGATAATGTATCTCCGTTAATTTATATGACCGATGAAACAAATGTTTTGAGAGAAGATTCTATTCATGAGACTATTTCACATGCTCAGGCTCTTAAAAACGCACCTAAAAAAGATTCAGACTATTTTAGGGTTCCTAAGTTCGTAGAAAAGAAATAAATTACTCCTAAACACTAAAAATGCCGGTTTCAATAATTGAAACCGGCATTTTTTATTTACGATTTTTGATATGGGCAAGTGCTATTGCTTAAACCCAACTAATACTGAAACACATCCGCTCTCTATCATATTGGCCACCATTTTCGTTTTATTGGCAGAATTTGGTATGCTAACCTCTATAAAAAGTTGCTGGGTAGTGGCCATATAAAAGTCCCAATTATCTGTATTATGATCTTCGCTGCTGTATAATTGCTTTCTGTTTTTATCTAGAACTCTAAACACGGCGTTTTCAAATACGGTCTGCGCGCATACATTCAAACGGTACTCCTGGCCTGAATAAAAAGTCATAAACAACTCTGCTTTTTCTCCGGCCATAAGAGTTGCACTGTTCAATTGTCCATTATGGATAAAGGGATTCAATTGGGGTAAACATCTTTTTTTTGTGAAAGATTTACACTGTGCAAAACCAGCATTGCAATCAGAGAATATAAGTAATAATAAAATGATCCAAGTGATAGATGTATTTTTCATGACCAATATTTTTAAGGATTAATGCCAGGTCTTCATTTAACGGAGGCGATGAATTATTCAACGATACTTTTTCTGATTTTCCTTATTTTACTTGAAATTGCATTCAAAGTTTCAGGAGACATCGAAAAAGTATTATCTCCACCGATAGTGGCAACGCCATTCTTTGACTCCGAAACACTAGTCTCTGCTCCTGCGGAATTTACCTTGTCAAAATCTACTTTTAAATCCTTCAGCTGAGCAGATAGACCAACTAAAATTTCGTCGTTTTTA
>CANHPJ010000054.1 GCA_947462515.1 Bacteroidota bacterium
GGGGTTAATGCTTTTTTGGAAAAAAGACCACCAATTTTTAAGGGAGAATAAATAAAGCAAACTCAAACAAAAAATCCCGAAGCTTAAAACACTTCGGGATTTTATAATGACAATGAAAAATTTCCGGTTATTTTTGAATCCTTTTTTTATAAAAAAACGGAGTCTTTTGACAGAGATTTTCTAAAAAATTAAAGACTTATTTTTCATAAGCCCCCATAGAGCAGAACTTGTTTATTCTTGATTCAACAAGCTTGTCAGGTTTAATTTTGCTCAACTTTTGAAGATGACCCAATATTTCATTTTTTACTGTTAGAAAAATTGCTTCGTGATTTGAATGAGCGCCACCAAGAGGTTCAGGGATAACTCCATCGATAAGCTTATTTTCAAGCATATCCTTGGCTGTTAATTTCAAACTCTCAGCTGCTTTTTCTTTAAAATCCCAACTGCGCCATAAAATTGAAGAACATGACTCAGGTGATATAACTGAATACCAGGTATTTTCAAGCATTAATACCTTATCGCCAATACCGATACCTAATGCACCACCGGAGGCTCCCTCTCCAATAATTATACAAATTACCGGTACTCTTAATTTCGACATTTCGAAAAGATTTCTTGCTATCGCCTCTCCTTGACCTCTTTCTTCTGCCTCTAGGCCAGGGTAAGCTCCCGGAGTATCTATAAAAGTAACTACTGGTTTATTAAATTTCTCTGCCAACTTCATCAATCGAAGCGCCTTTCTATATCCTTCCGGATTAGGCATTCCAAAATTACGATATTGACGCATCTTGGTGTTTATTCCCTTCTGCTGACCAATAAACATAACAGTCTTGCCATTAATAGATCCAAACCCACCAATCATAGCCTTGTCATCTTTTACAGTCCTGTCACCATGCAATTCTATGAATGTACCATCAGATATAGCTTTAATATAAGCTAATGTATAAGGCCGCTCCGGGTGTCTTGAAACTTGTACTTTTTGCCAAGCGCTTAGATTGGAATATATTTCTTTTTTTACTAACTGTATTTTGTTTTCAAGGTCTTTTATGGTTTTAGAAACATCTGCATCTTTAATCTCCTTTACTTTTTCCAATTGATCTTCTAACTCCTGAATAGGTTTTTCGAATTCTAAATATGTAGCCATAATTTTTTTTTTATATTGAATCAAAAATACAATTTTTTATCAATTAAAACAGCCCTTAATTTCCTGAAATTAGAGATGAGCATAAATTTTCCTAAAGAAAAAATTAACTTTGAATCAAAAAAATCCGCCATGATTGTATTTCCAAACGCTAAAATAAATATCGGATTAAACATTGTAGAAAAAAGAGCTGATGGCTTCCATAATATACAAACCGTTTTCTACCCTATTGGATTGCGTGATGTTCTTGAAGTATTACCAAACCAAGAAAGTGATGCTGAAACACATTTTACCTCATCAGGAATTCAGATTCCGGGAGATTCCAATTCTAACCTTTGCATCAAAGCATACGATCTAATTAAAAAAGATTATGATCTACCCGCAGTAAAAATTTATCTTCAAAAAATAATACCCATTGGGGCTGGCTTAGGAGGAGGATCAGCTGATGGAGCCTTTTTTATTAGAGCAATAAATGATTTATTCGAAATAGGTTTATCATGGGGAGAAATGCATCATTATGCCAGGCAACTAGGTAGCGACTGTTCTTTTTTTGTAAACAATAAAGTGGCTTATGCTCAAGGAAAAGGAGACGAACTTGATCCAATAAACCTTTCTTTAAAAGGCATGCATTTGGCTCTTATAAATCCAGGAATTCATATTGAAACCAAGGAGGCCTATGCCGGAGTTAGGCTAAACGGCAATATAAAATCACTCAAAGAAATTATTTTAAGTGAACCAATAGAAAACTGGAATAAACTAGTGAAAAATGATTTTGAAGAATCCATTTTCCCAAATTATCCGGAAATAAAAGATATAAAGGAAAAACTATATGAAATGGGCGCCATATATTCTTCTATGAGCGGAAGTGGATCAAGTGTTTATGGAATTTTTAAAAACAAAATTAATTTAAACAACGCTTTCCAATCACAATTCATCTGGCAAGGAGAATTAGACTAATAAATCGTTTAAAATCTATTTCGGAGCAATTCTCAATAAATAAACAGAAAGGAAAAAATAAATTATATTGGGAATCCAAACTGCTATTATAGGAGCAACTCCGGCATTGGTGGCAAAAGTATTTGAGACTTGCATAAACAATATATAGGAAAAACTTATCAGTAATCCTATACCAATGTGAATACCTATACCTCCTCTAACTTTTCTACTAGCAATTGCCACGCCAATAAGCGTTAAAATAAAAGTAGCAAATGGCAATGAAATCCGCTGGTATTTTGAAATTTCATAGAATGCAATATTGCTTGAACCTTTAAACTTTTCTTCTTCAATAAATTTATTTAATTCAAAATAATTCATCGTTTCAACCGTATTTATTCTACGACTAAAATCTTCGGGTTTTATATTTAAAACAGTGTCTAATCTCCAACCCTTCACTAAAGTTTCTTTTAAACCATTTACAGTTCTAATTTGATAGTTTTCTATTGCCCATTTTTGAGTACCCGCATCCCAGCGCGCAAAATCAGACATTAATTTATACGAAAGCTTTCCATCTTCAATTTTATCCATAGAAAACTGATAACCAACATTTTCTATATTATTATAACTTTCGAAATAGATAAAGGTTCCAGGTCCAATTTGACGATGAATATTGTTTTCGTTGTTCCTGAACTGATTTCTAATATAAAGATTCTCAAATGCCAATCGCTTTTGATTCGCCCTTGGAATAATAAAGTTTATCAATAAAAAAGAAATCCCTGCCAACATGCCTGCCGAAAACATGTAAGGAAGTAACATCCTTCTAAAACTAATGCCACTTGCCAAGATTGCCACAATTTCAGTATCGTATGCCATTTTTGAAGTAAAAAAAACCACGGCAATAAACGTAAATAGAGGACTAAACAAGTTTATGAAATAGGGAATGAAATTTAAATAATAATCAAAAACAATCGCAGAAATAGGCGCTTGTTTTTGCAAAAAATCATCGATTTTTTCTGAAAGATCAAAAATTATTGTAATCGAAATAATCAATGCAATCGCATAGAAAAATGTTCCGAGAAATTTTTTGATTATGTATTTATCTAAAAGGGTCAATCTATTATTCTTTAAAATTAATATTTAGCAAATTATTAAATGTTAAGCGAAAATATTTCAAAAGGTTTACCAAATTTATCCCGGAGCCTCCTATAACTTATTCGATAATTGCTTTACCATTTTATTCTTCCATTCAGAAAAAGTGCCTTGAATAATCTGTTCACGCGCCTCTTTAACCAACCACAAATAAAAACTTAAATTATGAATCGTCGCAATTTGCGCCCCTAGTATTTCCTTTGAAACTATTAAATGACGCAAATAAGCTTTAGAATATTGATTGTCAACATAAGAACTCCCAAATGGATCGATAGGAGAAAAATCTTCTTTCCATTTTTCATTTTTGATATTTATTGTTCCCTGACTTGTAAAAAGCATGCCATTACGGGCATTTCTTGTAGGCATAACGCAGTCAAACATATCAATACCAAGGGCTATGCTTTCTAAAATATTTATTGGTGTGCCTACTCCCATTAGATACCTGGGCTTTTCTTTAGGTAAAATATCACAAACTACTTCAGTCATTGCATACATATCTTCAGCAGGTTCTCCAACAGACAGACCTCCAATTGCATTTCCTTCCCTATTAAATGAAGCAATAGTCTCTGCCGACTGAACCCTTAAATCTTTATAAACACTACCCTGAACAATAGGAAAAAGCGTTTGATCATATCCATATTTTCCTGATGTAGAGTCAAATCTATCGCAGCATCGCTTAAGCCACCGATGAGTCATCTCCATGGATTTTTTGGCATAATTAAACTCGCATGGATAAGGAGTACACTCATCAAAAGCCATAATAATATCAGCACCAATAGTACGTTGGATATCCATTACACTTTCGGGAGTAAAAAAAAGCTTGGATCCGTTAATATGACTTGTAAATTTAACACCTTCCTCCTTAATTTTTCTGTTATCCGATAGTGAGTACACTTGGTAACCACCGCTATCTGTAAGCATGGGCTTATCCCATCCAATAAATTTATGTAATCCCCCTGCTTTTTCCAATACTGAAAGTGAAGGTCTTAAAAAAAGATGATAAGTATTGCCTAAAATTATCTGGGCTTTTATATCATTCACAAGCTCATGTTGATGAACAGCCTTAACTGAACCTGCGGTTCCTACGGGCATAAAAATAGGAGTCTGGATGATTCCATGATCTGTTAATATCTCTCCTGCTCTTGCCTTACTTCCTTTGTCGTTATTGTAAATGGTAAATTTCATGCCCTATGTTTATAATTCTGCCAAAGATAAATAATAAGCTCATAATTTTAATATTACTTTTGTATTCTATGCTTAAATAAAATGTTTAACCCAGAGGATTCGCTAGAGTTTGTAATATTTGCCTTTTTTGCCATTGCTTTTTTAATACAGTTAGCAATATATTTGGGCATATACAGTAAGTTAGCCTTTTTTAAAAGGAACCAAAAACTATTCACCTATAAGCCTGTAACGGTTGTTATCTGCGCGAAAAACGAGGAGGAAAACCTCCGCAAAAACTTACCTTTAATTCTTGAACAAGATTATCATAATTTTGAGGTTATTGTTGTAAACGATCTTTCAACCGATGAAACATTTTATTTGTTGGAGGAATTCGAGAAAAAATATGCGAATTTCAGGTCTATAACTATTAAACAAGAAGGAAGCTTCCCAATAGGAAAAAAATATCCACTAACATTAGGGATAAAAGGAGCAAAAAATGAATTGGTTTTACTCACAGATGCAGACTGTATGCCTAAAAGCAACAAATGGATTGAGAGTATGGTTAGAAATTTTCATGAAGATAAAGAAATCGTTTTAGGATATGGCGGATATGAAAAATTACCGGGCTTGCTTAATAAGCTTATTCGATTCGATACATTTAGCATTGCAGTAAATTACATGTCACTGGCTCTTGCTGGAAAAGCATACATGGGAGTTGGAAGGAATTTGGCCTATCAAAAATCATTGTTTTTTAAAAATAAAGGGTTTGCGTCTCATTTCCACATTCCATCAGGAGATGATGATCTTTTCATAAGCAGAGTAGCTAAAAAAGACAATGTAGCTATTGAACCCGAGGAACAAGGACATACCATATCAAGGGTAAAGACAAGTTTCAAATCCTGGGTAAGACAAAAGAAAAGACATCTTACCACAGCTCCGCATTACAAAGGAGAAACAAAATTTATTTTAAGTTTAATATCTCTTAGTAGCGCTTTTTTCATCATATTGTTTGCGATATTATTAGCACTTCAATTTCAAGTTTATCTTATTCTTGGCATTTTTTTATTTAGAAGTATCATACAATTTATTATGTTCAATAAATTAACTAAAATGCTTGGAGAAAGAGACTTGTTAATATTATTACCTTTCCTAGAAATAATGCTGATTATTGTTTATCCGGTCTTTATTTTTTCTAACTTTATGATAAAACAAAGCAGATGGAATTAGGAACTAATCTGTCTGAAAAGGCAAAGCATGATTATCTTTTGGTTCTTAAAGCCACAAATGATCGAGACCAGAAAGCATATGCGGAATTAATGTCTCGCTACAGAGACTCCATTTTTTTTATGCTTTTAAAGATGGTAAATAATAAAGATGATGCTGAAGATTTGACTATAGAAGCATTTGGAAAAGCGTTCAACCGCCTTAATCAATATGCTCCTAATTATGCCTTTAGCACATGGCTCTTTAAAATAGCATCAAATAACTGCATAGATTTTATTAGAAGAAAAAAAAATAACTCGACCTTTTCAATTGACAAGCCATTCGACAATGGCGATGGAGACGAATTAACTATAGATTTGAGATCTGAAAGCCTCGACCCGGAGGAAAAAATAATACGAAAAGAAAAAATGATAATGATGCGGGAAGTAGTTGAAAAACTTAAACCGCGATACAGAAGATTAGTTGAATTAAGGTATTTTCAAGAGTTATCCTATGAAGAAATATCAATTCAACTCGAACTGCCATTAGGAACAGTAAAAGCACAACTATTTAGGGCGCGTGAGTTTTTATACAACATCATGAAAAACACGAGTGATAGAATTTAATTTACCTATAGTCTTTTGGTTTAGCTATTGTTTCGGGATCACTTAAAATATTCATAATGAAACCAGATATTATTCTTAAATATTTCCCAAACATTTCTTCCATTCAACAGGAACAATTTGAAATGCTTTGGGATTCATATCTCAACTGGAATAGTCAAATCAATGTGATTTCAAGAAAAGATTTTGATTCTTTATACGAAAAACACGTCCTACATTCTCTTGGAATAGCCAAAGTTATTTCCTTTAAAAGCGGAACAAAAATACTAGATATAGGAACAGGCGGAGGATTTCCAGGAATCCCTTTAGCAATTCTATTCCCAGAATGCCACTTTCATTTAGTTGATTCAATAGGAAAAAAAATTAAAGTTGTTGAGGAAGTTTCAAAAGCAATTGGACTTAACAATCTTTTTGCTGAAAATTCAAGAGCTGAATTAGTAAATGACAAATTTGATTTTATTGTTAGCCGAGCCGTTACCGCACTTCCCGAATTCATGTCATGGACAACGGGTAAATTTTTAAAAACAAACAATAATATCCTGCCAAATGGAATACTTTATTTAAAAGGGGGCGATTTAAAAGAAGAGATAAGCACAGTAAAAAAAACAATAAAAATATTCGATATAAGCGACTACTTTAATGAGGCGTTTTTTGAGACTAAAAAAGTGGTCTTTGTAAAAAACTAAACAGGCTTAAAATAGAAATTTAGATCATCTCAAAAGAGATATTAATTATCTCTATTCTGGAACAACACTACCCCCGCGAGTTCCATTTTATGGTACATTCTGCATATATAAAGAAAACTCATAAAAAAAGGAAGTAGTGGGATTTTATATCTTACTAAAGCCCCGAAATTAGAAGTTGACAAGCCAACCATAAAAGCAAAGATTATGGTAAATAATAATGCAAATAAAAGATAAGGATCCGCCCTTACATATCTAATCAAACGAATAATCCCAATTTTAATTATTAAACTCAGCGTCAAAAATAAAAGCAGTGTATTTTCCAAAGCTGACAATATCATAACAGGATTGCGAGCCTCAATTAAATACGGACGAAATAAAGCAGCATTTATTGCCACAGGGGCTTTTGAAATCATACTACTTGTTGAACCATCAAATTCTCCTATATCAAAATAATTGTCTCCATATTGATCTCTTTTTAAATCCTGCTGAATAACTTGGGCGGATGAAACCGCATTGTCAACAGAAAATTTCCCCATGCTTTCACTCATCTCTCCAAGCATATAACTTGAACCGAATAAAGATGCGACCAACATAATAGGAGTTAATGAAAATCGTACCACAACATTTTTTATGGATTTTATTTTTTTGAAACTAAACCATATCAATGAACCAGGCACAAGGCTATATAAAATATATGGCTTTATTGAAATTAAAACATATAATGCAACAACTAGAAAAACCAGGTGTGGAATATAATTTTTTCTTTCCATAAAAATCCCATAAAAAGCAACTACTGCCATGCAAGTTGCAGAAAACGTCAAAGTATCTTTCATTATTCCAGAACCCCAGAACAAAACCGAAGGGATATATAAAACAGCATAGGTAAGCTCTTTATCGGCCAAAGGATAAAGTTTAGCCAAAAGCAAAAACAGACGCCATATTCCTACAAAAGTAATCCACGCAACCAATACTGCAGTAGTAATAAAATTATTGAATGCAATAAATGCAATGGGTGAAATATACCTGGAAACAGCAAAACTTTTCGGATCACGAAATATGTGTCTTTCAGGGAAACCAGTTCCTCCATTAAAGTATGAATACTCAACCCATCCGTTTTCCTTTGAACTAAAAAGTATATCTAAACCTCGACTCAAATTCTGCTTTATCAGATTATTCAGACACGTTGTTGTGTACATATAATCTACTGTATCGCCTCCTTTATAGTAAAACAAATAAATTAATGTGAGTGCCAATGCTCCACAAATCTTAAAGACAATTGCTCTCGTATAATATTTATAAAGATAATTATCTTTTATTTTCTCTTTTGCATGCCTTTTAGACAGGAATATAATAATGAGAATATATA
>CANHPJ010000055.1 GCA_947462515.1 Bacteroidota bacterium
AACAATATACATCTTTCCAAATTCAGCATTAAAATATTGATCGGCATTAGAACTTTTATGATCTATAATTTTATTGTTTATTTTGGTGATTACTCTATATAAATAAACGCCATTGGCGAGTAAATCTCCAAACTCATCCTTTCCATCCCAGGCATAATCTGTAATATTTCTTCCTATTCTCAAGGAACCTAATTCAGACTGAGTAATTTCCTTAACTATCTTACCGCTTATGGTCATAATTTGAATTTTAAAGTCGGTAGGAATCTCTGATCCCGTTAATGTAAAAACGAATTTTGTTGAATTAGAAAAAGGATTAGGATAATTAATTACCTGCGTAATAGTTGATTGATTTATCACTTCAAATTTAATAACATAATCGAAGGCCCCGGAAGCATTTTGAGATGCATCTTTGGCTTGAACTCTCAACTCATAAACCCCATCGTTGGGAAAGGTTGGTGAATACTCAATTTTACAACTATTTTTAGGTAAAATTGCAGAAGTAAAACTCATACTTCCTGAACTTACATTGTCGCTGAAATATATTCTTTTTAATTTTCCTTGAGGGTCTTTGATATATACTGCAAAATCGGCAGTATCATTTAAGGCTAGATATTTATTTTCATCAGTAAGCCTTATTAAGACAATTGGTTTTGAAGATACAATATCACCATTTAATATATGAACGCCATCGAAGGTGACATCAAGCAAAGGATTAATCTTATCCTGGGATATATTCAAGTCTAACTGAGCCAAATTATTGAAATGATATTTCTCCGGCTGCCAATTCTGGTCTATTGGATTAATATCTAACCACAATTTGTTTTTGCCTCCAAAACCAACTGTATTGAATTCAAACTCGGAAACAAGAGAACTATCAGCTTCTAATCCCGAAAGCTTTACATTTCCCAAAAGTGTTCGCTTTCGGTTAACATCCTCAATTGTATATTTAAAATATAGACTATCAATGGCTGATTCACTTATGTTTGAAACAGCCATACTCACTTTAACCTTTTCTCCTTCGCTAACCGAATCAGAAGGATAAGAAAAAGACAATGAAGTATTTAAGGCTATCTCCGGAACTTCATCATACATAACCTGCCATTGATTTATTTGAGGTGGACTTTGCAGAGAATCATCAGTAACTTGAGCATTTAATTTGATATATGGATAAATATTCGCATCAACATAATTGTTTAAATTAAGAATATCAATAGAATCAGATGGGAAAACTGCCAATAAATTAGACGATCCGTCCATCTTAACTCCGGTAAGATTTATCTTCACCTTATCATAGCTCACTTTTTCGAGTGATGTTTTTCTCCAGTGTATCGATTTCCACAATTTCGATGGACCTATAAGACCGGTAGAAAGCTCCCCCTTTGGATAATTATTGTAAATTTTAGCATTGAACACAAGTACCTCGTTAGAAGCAGTCCCCAGTTTTTGAGCAGCAGTTGATGGGTATCCTTTTTTAACAAGAAAAGCAAAAGGGTTATAATCAGGCAATTCTCTCAAACCCCTAGCTCCCATGTTTTCCAAAACATCGTGTAATTCGGTATTATACGAATCCCATATCTGACAACCATTCTGCCTAAAACAATACACTAGAACATAATTTCCGTTAGGTATTTTATTTTTAAGCATATCTGTTAGGCTGTTAATGCCGGCTTCATCAATATTAAACATGAAATATTTCTGAATCCTGTCCTTACAGCCGCCCATATTATTTATATTTCCAAAATCGTTTTTAGGATTATGAAGTATGCCTGTATTTCTATCAAGCCATTTTGTACCCCAAGCGTTTAAGGTAATTGAATCCATGACAGCAACCATTAACATGGGTGGCGCACCAATACAGCTATATGCTTCTTGAGAGGCAGCATCAATTTTCCATTCCATAGGTGGTATTGTGAGCTGGCCATACCAGGCACCTTCTCCTGGGGTTCTGCAAAGTACGTCCTTAACATTATTTTCAAATTTAAATAGCCGATCTGTTCTTTCATATTTCAACAAATTGTATTTATTGTCTTTAAACTGGAAGAAGTGAGATTGCCCCCATCCTTTCTTATTTT
The DNA here is from genome assembly GCA_947462515.1 of Bacteroidota bacterium. GTDB lineage: Bacteria > Bacteroidota > Bacteroidia > JACCXN01 > JACCXN01 > CANHPJ01. The sequence goes on from CANHPJ010000055.1 coordinate 2,073, forward strand.
GCAAAAACTGAAAAGAATTTTCATGCCATACATAGGATTGAGTAGCACTAGAATCGGGACTAACACGCCAAAAATAAACAGTGCTGTCAATCATATTGTTTAGCAATTGTGGTTTCCAAGAAATTAAGCCACCACTTCTATTAATCTTATTCCTTTCTTTTATTGGACTATTAAATAAATCGGTGGTATCAATTTCAAAAACATAATTTGCAGCTTTTGCCAATGGATCGGAAGTGCTTGCCTTTAAAGTGATTCCCTGTTTTGGAACCAATGCAAAATCATAAGGATAAACAGGAATAATATCATTCGACTTAATGTTTAACAAAACATTAGTTTTGTTATTGGCCTTTGAAACCTCAGCAATAAGACCTAAAAAATCGGCGTAAACATCAAAACTATTTAAACCCGACTCGTTAGGGTTTAAAATTTTAAAGTAACAGGAAACGGTATCCTTATAAATTAATTTATTTATCCATACAAAAGCTGAATCTACAGTTCCATTTGGCATTACTCTGACAACAAGTATATTGAAAGAATCCAAGACAGACTTCCCTAAATTCGTGAGTTCTATATTTACTGCAAATGAATCTACCTCGGTTGTTACCTCTGAAGGCGAGAAAAAAACATTTTGCTCTGAAAGCGCAATATCAGGAATATTTTGAGCATTGGGTTTTATTGCCGGATCTCCGTGTAAAGTAGTAAACAAACAGATATCCTTGATGTATGCATTTTTAGGATCCTGAATGTTTTTTGAAGTTGCCTTTATGATCTCTCCTAAACTTTTACCATATAATTTATAGGAAAGATTTTTATAAAACTCCTTAGTATATAAGTCAAGAAATGGCGGATATCCCTCCTGAGTAGTTGAGAGAAAAGCTATACCACCTTTATCAGGAATTAAAACTTGTTTTTCACTTGTACTATAATAAGATGGCAAATGAATGTCTCCGGAATAACAGGCATTGGCTATAAATACCGGATACTTTCCTTTATTATTATAATTTGAAGGGTCATCGGTACTTATGTCAAAAGTTGTGGCTGTACCATGGGCAAAAAAATTAATTAAGGATGCGCCTTCGTTCAATAGGCTTTTTATAGAATCAGAAACAGTAATCTGCACTGGAGCAGTGCTGGTTTTTAAAAAGGTATGCACATGAGCACCGATAAGGGTATCCTCTATTATTTGTTTATATCCATTGAGGTATCCTGCCAAAGTGTTTTGTTCAATTTGAGATACCCCCCCCCCGAAATGCAATACGTTTTTTTTCCATTCAGCCAGGACTGGCAACTCTGTTTCGTATTCGATAATTTTATTGAGGTAGGTTTTAATTTCTTCATTTGTTCTGACCGCTATTCTGCCTGTGGGTATTGCCGGCTCATACAAGGTGCCATTTAAACCTGCGGTTAAAAGCGCATCACAGGGCGGAACACCAAACGAAGGCACTAAGGTTTGAGCGAAATAAGAAGAATTGTTTCTATAACTTTCAGCATACAATGCTTTTCCGATAATAAAAAGATGAGCAGGCTTGATCTCCCAATTATTTAGTGCATAATGAGCAAAACGTTTTATGGCAAGTGGGTTTTTGTTTATACCGAATGAAAATTGATGATATAAATCCTCCACGTTCACCACAATGGGCTTGTAACCCTTGCTCGATCTATATTCAGCATATGCATTAGCTCCCTCGAGTAAACTTTCATGTGTCAAAATCAAAAAATCAGCACCTTTGATATCAAAACTTGGAAACTGAGCAGTTAAGGAAACGGGCTTAATTGCATTTACTGATTTTATCTGCCCTTCGGAAGTTAGAAAACAACGCTTTTCTGAACCGGAGTTTGGTACCAAAGAACGGTGAACTCCTGCAGAACTTACTACAGAAATTCTTTTCGCATTATCCAGATCATAAAGCCTCGCAGTGCCTGAAACAGAAAAATTGGTCATCTCCAAATAAGATTTCCCCTGTTCATCATCAGGTATGATTAATTGATAGGTAGTCTGATTTTCTAAATTGAAGGTATGTGGAAATTTCAGATAGGAATATGCTATGGCTGTTCTATTTCCCTTGATTGATTCATCATATAAACTGGAATACCTGAAATCGGTCTGAGCAGCATTTAGTGATAATGAAGGTATTTGAAAACCTAAACTTATCTTTTTATATCCGTCAAAAAGCGTATCGACTAATAAAGTATATGAATTCGCTTTATTCTTATATTCAACACCTATTCTATGATCGGGATTTTCTTCATAATTTGATTGCCCGGTGAAAACAGTTTTAAATTGTGAAACAGGCCCTTCAAAATAAGCATTTGAAGTGTTAAAAGACCTTAGTACTTTAGCCTCATAATTAAAAACAGGGCCAAACCAACCTTCACTGGTGTGATATAATGGATCGGTATTTTTGGTAGTTACTGTTTCACCCCTGTAATAAGAAGATGCTTCTACATTTATTGCTTCTTTGAAAAAGAAATTAGACTTATTAAATGATCCAAAATTAATGGACGTTTCCAACTTCATCCTTTCATTATCAATTGAATTATTCCAAGTGATATAATATGTAGATGCATCCGTAAATAGGCTATAATATGGATTGGATTGACTGGATGCTTTATCGTAAAGCAAAGAATCCAGATAACCATCATTTCCAACAGCATACAACTCTATAAAATCACTGTTGTTAAATACCCCATCATTCTCTCCTTCAATATAAATGGGGACTTCTATACCCCTAGAATAAATCTGAATATTTCGAGGATCTATTGTCGCAAGCGGAATCCCGGCATTAAGCAATGTATCACGATGTAATCTGTAAACTCCCTCTTGTGTAATTTGAAAATAAAAATATTTTTGAGAATAATTTATCCACTCATTGCCATATGACTGAGCTTTTAAAACAAAACTGGAAATTATAATTAAAAGGGTTAAGCAAAACTGCTTCATAGGTTTGATATTAACAAACGAGTTTGACTTATCTTTTTTGCTTATTTATGTCATACCTAAGCGAAAAAACATTAGAATATAAAGCTACTGACTTATCTCCTATATCAGTTAAAGCATAGTCTATGGATATTTTTTTAATTTTTATGCCAATGCCCATATTAGGCTGAAAAGCAAAAGATTGAACTCCATTTTCATTGGAATACTTTTGGAAATTTCCAATACCGGCTCTGAAAAAGGCAAAATCATAAAACCCGAATTCGGCTCCTAGTTTTGGGTCGATACTTACCAGATTACTTTTTAACAAGACATTTCTTTTCCCATCAAAAGTGAAGTCACAATTAAGCTCCGGTTGTATGTAATAATTGTTTTTTATGTTTATTTTTCGAGAGGCTCCTAGTATTAGTTTAGGCAGGGTAATTTCAAGGGAGTTATCTGGAATCTGATTTGAGGTCAACATAAAAACCTCCTTCATTCTGTCGCTTAAATTAAAACTCCAGGCGTTAAAAGTAGAAGTAATATCTTTAGCCATAAGGCCATAATTCCAAAATCCTCTTTTATATTGTAAGCCTGCATCAAGACCAAAACCCCAGGCTTTTGCAAAACCACCAACTAAACGGTGTATTACTTTTGCATTTGTCCCAAAATGAAGCCCTTCCACATTGGTTTTCTTGGCATAAGAGAACAAAAAACCATAGTCTGCAGCAGAAAAAGAAGTGATACGATCATAATTAATGTTGCCGTTTCCATCTATCAATTCAGTTGTATTGGGAATATTATCAACCCCAAAACGAATTAAGCTTAACCCCATTGCGCTTGTTGTATCAAGTTGAACGGCAAACGAGGCATAATCATATTTTGCTATACCTGCAAAATATTCGGCATGCATCAATGAAACCTGTAAATCATTCTTCATACCCAATAAACCTGCAGGGTTCCAATAACCTGAAGAAACATCATTTACGGAAGCTACATTTGCATTAGCCATACCAAGACTTCTGGCTCCTACTCCAATATTCAAAAACTCATTGCTGTATTTTCGAACCTGTGCCTTGGCAACAATGACCAACATAAATAAAATGGCAATAGAAAATAACTTTCTCAACATATTTATTTTGTATGTTTTTGAATCTCCCAAAAAAGGTTTCACTCCTTTTTAACGAAAAAAACAAAACATTATTTAATTCGGTGCAAAACTATTTCAAAAGGAGGCAAGTTAATCAGATTCAATTATATGTCCAAATAGAATTCTATAGGGATACAAATTGAAATCCATTTATTTTTTAGATCATAAAGCTTCTCCATGCTTGTTAAACCTAAATCGATTCTTGAGTTTTAAAAAAGGCTTTTCAAACAGGTAATAAGATGTAATCGAAATGGCTATAAGCATCAAAAAGTCTATAAAAACTTTGAACCACAAATTATCAACAGGAATGAATTTATAACCAAATGTTATAACAAAACCACTATAAACATATAATCCAAAAGTTAATTTCCCAAGATATTCTGTTGTGATGAAAAACTTGTTTTCATAAAAAAACCTGAATGAAAAGAGTTTTACAGCGAGCAAAATTATAGCGGAAAATAAAATTGCCAGAGGTAATTTAACAACATTAGACAAGGCATCTATTTGATAGAAAAAATAGACATTCAATGCTGATAAAAGAATTACTCCCACAATTAATTTAAGGTTGAATCCGGAAAAATGAGTATACCATTTTGCCAAACACATTCCTACAGCAAAATCTATTAGATAATTTAGAGTATTGAAATAAGAGCTCCAGTTAAATCTCCAGGCTAAAAAAACAAAAACAAAATAAATCATTGCTAAAGCAATAATCGAAATTGAAAAATTTCTTGTAAAGAAAAAGCTTAAAAGTAAAAAAAGAAGGTAAAACTGCTCTTCAACAGCAATTGACCATAAAAACTTTAAGGCAAATAGATGGTCACTTAAATCGTAATTTGATACAAACAAATAATAAAAATATTTATTTGCCGGCAAACTGATTTCGGCGTTTGAAAACTTTATTAGCTGAGGAAGTATTATAAAAGAAAAAAAAAGCACTGAAAAATATAATGGATAAATGCGAAGGCTTCTTCGAATAAAGAAATTTATCCTGGAAAAACTATTGGTAATTTTAATCTCCTGCAATGCCAAAAAGGTGATTAAAAAACTGGATAAGACAAAGAAAAAATCGATACCTAAATAACCTAGGGCAAAAACCTTGGAATTGTGATATAAAAAAACACTCAAAAAGGCAAAAAACCTAAGACTATCTAACCCGGCAATTTTATTTGAATTTACCATTTTAACTATTTGTTTTTTATTATTTGATGGTATACTCAACTTATTCTACTCCAATTACCTCGTCCTTTTTTTAAATATAAAAGCTGGTTTAACAGGCAGTTGTTTTCTGGCTTCTGTAAAAGAGGATCTTCGTCTAAAAGCTCCATTACCAAGTCACGAGCATATTTTAATAATTTTTCATCTTTTGTAAGATCAGCGAGTTTCAAATCTAAAACACCACTTTGCTGAGTTCCTTCAATATTACCGGGGCCGCGTAATTTCATATCTACATCGGCAATTTCAAAACCATCATTGGTTCTAACCATAGTTTCTATTCTTATTTTAGCCTCGTTTGATAATTTATGAGAAGACATTAACACACAAAATGACTGGTCGGCACCGCGGCCAACCCTTCCTCTAAGCTGATGAAGCTGAGACAAACCAAACCGTTCTGTACTCTCAATCACCATGATGGATGCATTGGGAACATTAACCCCAACCTCGATAACAGTAGTTGCTACCATTATTTGAGTTTCGTTTTTAATAAACCGTTGCATCTCAAAATCCTTATCCGCTGCTTTCATCTGCCCGTGAACGATACTGATTTTATATTCAGGAAGCGGAAATGCTCTGGAAATACTCTCGTACCCGTCCATTAAATCCTTATAATCAAGTTTTTCGGATTCTTTTATTAAAGGATAAACAATATACACCTGTCGGCCTAACTTAATTTGTTCGCGCATAAAATTAAATATCTGCAGCCGACTTGAATCATAGCGATGAATGGTTTGAATGGGTTTTCTACCTGGCGGCAACTCATCAATTATAGAAGCATCTAAATCGCCGTATAATGTCATAGCAAGGGTGCGCGGTATAGGAGTAGCAGTCATGACCAAAACATGAGGTGGCTGATTATTTTTTTTCCACATCTGAGACCTTTGCTCCACTCCAAA
>CANHPJ010000056.1 GCA_947462515.1 Bacteroidota bacterium
TATGCTATTTATTTTCCTAGGTCTGCTTCCGCTGGCAATAAGAATGTTTTCAGCCCAAATAGAATAGGTTTTATCTTTTGTTTCTATGGAAACTTCGTGGTCTGAAATAAAGCTCGCAGTTCCTTTGATATAATAAATCTTCTTTTCTGAAGCCTGTTCCTGAAGTAATTTCAGGTGACAGGAGAGTTGAAATTTTCTTTCAGTAATTGCTTCATTTACAGTATTTCTTACTTTTTCATAGGTAAGATTTTCCAGTACAGCTTCTTCTCCCATTATTTCTGTGGCCGTGCTGATTTTTTTTGAGAATTCCCACATGGATTTAGATGCGATAACACCATCGTAAATTTCGGCTCCGCCCAATTGTGATTTTTCGATTATAATTACAGATTTGTTAAAATCCAAGGCCCTCATTGCGGCTGCATATCCCGATGGCCCACCACCAATAACACATAAATCGAACTGCTTCATTTAATAGAATTTTTGAGCTGTAATTTAATAAAAAAATAAAATCTTTCTAAAACAATATTTGAAAACATAAAAAAAGCCTTTCCGAAATTTCAGAAAGGCTATTTTGCCAATTTACCGTTAATTAATCTCTTAAGTTTTTAAGGTGTTTAACATGCGATTTAATTGCTCCTCCAACAGTTTGGAATTCAAAATAGGGAACTTGAAATTGCTCGCATGTTTCTTTTACTATTTGTTGAATTTTTGGATAATGTATGTGACTTATCCTAGGGAATAGATGATGTACAACTTGAAAGTTTAATCCACCTAAATACCAGGAAACAAATTTGTTTTTGGTAGCAAAATCAGCTGTTGTTTGTATTTGATGTGTGGCCCATTCGGATTGTATCTTATTTGCCTCATTCGGTATAGGGAATTCTACTTCTTCAACCACGTGTGCCAATTGAAAAACAATACTTATTGTTAAACCTGTAACAAACCCTGTTGTTAAATAACCTAACAACCAAAATTTCCATCCAACAATCGAAATAGGCAGAGCAACAAACAATACTAAATAAAACATTTTGCTTGCCCAGAAAATAAGATGTTCTTGTTTTGAAATTTTGTTTATTTCATGAACGGCAATTTTTCTTGAAAAATACTTTTGAAAATCAAGGTAAAAAACCCATAATATATAAGTTATTCCGTAAAGAAAAACCCAATAGATATGTTGAAACTTGTGAAACCAAAATTTAGGTTGGCCTTTGCTAACCCTCATCCATGGTTTGATATCGATATCATCATCTATATCTTCAATGTTTGTAAAGGAGTGATGCACAACGTTATGTTTTATTTTCCATAAAAAAGAACTTGCTCCCAAAAGATTTAATGAATATGCAGCCAGTTCATTCAGCCATTTTTTATTGGAAAAACTTCCATGAGCACCATCATGCATTACATTGAACCCAATAGCAGCAAAATTAAATCCTAATAGGATACAAATCATTATTGAAAACCATCCCGGGCTTATTGTCAATAGTGCTACATAGGATACGGTTAATAATGAAATGAGAAATATTGCTTTACTATGAAGCTTTTTGTTTCCTGTAATTTTTATTTTATTTTCTCTGAAATAAGCATCCACATTTCTAGAGAGTGTGCTGAAAAATTGATTCTGAGGATGGCTAAAGGTTATTCTTGACATGCTATTTGTTTATCGTACAATTTATAGATTGAATTAATATAGCAATTATATGCGTATTAATGTTTAAAATTTATGATTTTACTCATTTGAGTTGCAAATTTCGTTAAAATGTTGATAATAACAAAAATACAGCTTTGGAAGTTATAACCCATTTTTCAACAATTTGGACATAATCATTTAATTTCATTGGGTTTACGTGTTCAGTTAATAAGCAGAAATGTCATTAATTTTTTAAATGGCATACTGAATATTTTTTCAAAGGTGAAAAAAGCAGGAATTTTTAAAAATATAGTTTTTAATTTATATAGTTAAAAAGATGGGGTACTTAGTGTAGATAATAGAATTATTTTGTCATTCTTACCAAAAAAGGGGGGGTGTTAATCAAAAAAAGATTTTTTTTATCGTTATTTCTAAAAAACACGTATTTTCGCAATGTTTTTTAATAATTAACCCTAAAAAAAAATATTTAAATGGCTATTTTCAGATTCAAAGCACTTGAGTTGGTGCAATCAAGAAAACCATTGGAAGTTACACTTCCATCGACCAAAGTATCAGAATTTTATGGTTCTAATGTTTTCGGAAAGAATGCAATGAAGGAATATCTTTCCGATGAGGCATATGAAAGTGTTATGGGAGCCATCGAAAAAGGTACTAATATAGACAGAAAAGTAGCAGATCAAGTAGCTTCAGCGATGAAAGCTTGGGCAACATCAAAAGGAGCTACGCATTATACACATTGGTTTCAACCTTTAACAGGAACAACAGCAGAAAAACACGATGCTTTTTTTGAACCACTAGAAGGTGGCGGCGCAATAGAAAAGTTTAGTGGCTCTCAACTTGTTCAGCAAGAACCAGATGCATCCAGTTTTCCTAATGGAGGTATAAGAAATACTTTTGAAGCAAGGGGGTATACCGCTTGGGATCCTACTTCACCTGCGTTTATAATAGCCAAGGAATTATGTATTCCTACAGTATTCATTTCATATACAGGCGAAGCATTAGATTATAAGACACCCTTGTTAAAAGCATTGAGCGTAATAGATAAGGCAGCTTCTGAAGTTTGTCAGTATTTTGACAAAAATGTAACTAAAGTTATCTCTACCTTGGGTTGGGAGCAGGAATATTTCCTGGTTGACGAAGCCCTTTTTCAAGCCAGGCCCGATTTATTAATGACAGGTAGAAGTGTATTTGGTCATATCCCTGCAAAAGGACAACAATTGGAAGATCATTATTTTGGTTCAATTCCCGATAGAGTTACAGCTTACATGCGTGAATTTGAAATTGAAAGCTTAAAACTTGGCATTCCGGTTAAAACACGTCACAATGAAGTAGCTCCAAATCAATTCGAATGTGCTCCAATTTTTGAAGAAGCAAATTTGGCTGTTGATCATAATCAACTTTTGATGGATTTGATGCATAAAATTGCCATCAAGCATAATTTCAGGGTGTTATTACATGAAAAGCCTTTTGCGGGTGTTAATGGTTCAGGTAAACACAATAACTGGTCTCTTTCTACAAACACAGGAAAAAACCTTTTGAGTCCGGGTAAAACTCCAAAAAACAATTTACAGTTTCTTACTTTTTTTGTGAATACCATTAAAGCTGTTCATGACAATGCTGATCTTTTAAGGGCAAGTATTGCCTCGGCAGGTAATGAGCATAGATTGGGAGCCAATGAAGCGCCTCCATCCATCGTTTCTATTTTTATTGGTTCACATCTGACTTCTGTTTTGGAAGAACTGGAGAAAAAAGTAAAAAATGGAAAGCTTTCACCAGATGAAAAAACGGATTTGAAGCTAAATATTATAGGTAAAATACCTGAAATATTATTGGACAATACCGATAGAAACAGAACTTCTCCTTTTGCATTTACAGGAAATAAATTTGAATTCAGAGCTGTAGGTTCCTCTGCAAATTGTTCTTCTGCCATGACAACAATTAATACCATAGTAGCCAATCAACTGATTATTTTCAAAAAATCTGTTGATGAACTCATAGCAAAAGGAATTAACAAAGATGAAGCTATACTTCAAATTCTAAGGGGCTATATTGTTGATTCAAAGAGGATTTTATTTGAAGGAAATGGATATGGAGAAGAATGGGTAAAAGAAGCTGCAAAAAGAGGTTTATCAAATATAAAATCTGCACCAAGAGCCTTAGAAGCATTTGTTTCGAAACAAACCATGGAAATGTTTGAGAGATTGCACATTTTATCGCATGTTGAGCAGGAAGCTAGATTTGAAATTTACCAAGAGACTTACACTAAAAAAATACAGATAGAATCAAGAATAATTGGTGATTTGGCTCAGAATCATATTATTCCAATAGCATTAAAATATCAAAACACGCTCATAGAAAATGCTAAGGGATTAAAAGAGATGTTTGCCGCAGCAGAGTTTAAAAAATATTCTGCTGTTCAGCTTCGACTAATCGCTGAAATATCTGATCATATATCAGTAATTCAGGATAGTGTTGACAAAATGATTGAAGCGCGTAAAAAAGCCAATAAAATTGAAGATGCTAAAAAGCGAGCATATGCTTATGCAGATAATGTTAAACCATTTTTTGACACTATAAGATATAATGTAGATAAGCTGGAGCTACTTGTAGATGACGAAATGTGGCCACTTCCAAAATACAGGGAGCTTTTGTACACAAAATAAAAATCAGTATAAAAAACACCAATTCGATATCCGGTTGGTGTTTTTTATTTTTAAGTGAGAGAGAGAGGACTATTTATTCCCCGACAAATCAAAAATCCTTCAAAAAAATAATTTGTCATTCAATATTTAGTTTGTGCATTAAATTTTAGAATTTCGTATTTTTTTATTAGTATTGCAGCCTCATTAAATAATAATAACCAAACCATTATTAAATAAGTTTATGGAACTTAACGAGATTATTTCTATCACAGGTCAAGGCGGTCTTTTCAAGGTTATTGCGAGAACTAAAACAGGTCTTATTGTTGAATCACTAAAAGATAACAAAAGACAACCCGTTTATGGTTCCCAAAAAATCAGTGCTCTTGAAGACGTTAGTCTTTTTGGTCAATCAGAAGATGTTCCTTTAACCAAAGTTTTTAGAAATATATTTGAAAAGGAAAATGGTGGAAAAGCCATAGACGCAAAATCAGATGAAAAATCGTTGAAAAATTACTTTTTATCTGTATTCCCTGATTACGATCAATCCAGAGTATATATTTCTGACATTAAAAAAGTGTTTTCTTGGTATAACACTTTGCATGATTTAGGTATGTTAAAGGTTTCAGAAGAAAAATCTGCTGAAAGTATTGCCGAATCTGCCGAAGAAGTTAAAAAAGCAGACGATAAAGATTTAAAATCCAAAGCTAAAAAAGCTACATCACTTAAACCAGCTGCTAAAGTTAAAGAAACAGCTGCTCCAAAGGCATCATCAAAAGCTAAAGGTGGAAAAACCTCCACAATTAGAAAAACAGGAGCATAATAATCCTATTAATCAAACAAATCCCTTTTCTATCCTTTTAGAAAAGGGATTTTTTATTTGAATCTGCCGCATCATTAAAGAGTTTAACACAAACGGTACAATAATTTGTTAGTTTTAATTAAAATATATTAAATCATAAAAATGGAAAATAAAATCCTAGAAACACCTACCAGGCCGGCAAGAATATTTTTACCTGAAAATTTTGCTGTAGAATCCTGGATTGAGTTGGAGAAATACTTTGAAGATTTAAAGAACCGTAACATAGCTTCCGAAAAAGAACTCGAAAAATGGATGATTGATAGAAGTGAGTTGGATGCAATTCTTGAAGAGGATATGGCTTGGCGTTATATTCGCATGAATATCGATACAACAGATGAAAAATTGACTTCAGCATTTAACTTTTTTGTACAAGAAATTCAGCCAAAAATGGCTCCATACGAGAATTTTTTCAATAAAAAACTTGTTGAGTCTTCTTTTTTGAAGCAATTAGATCAAGATAAGTATTTTGTCTATTTAAGGGAAATAAAAAAGGATATTGAAATATTCAGGGAGAAAAATATTCCAATTTTTACTGAAATGCAAACCGAACAGCAAAAATACGGTTCCATTTCATCGCTTATGACTGTGAATATAGACGGTCAGGAAATGACTTTGCAAAAAGCATCAAACTTTTTAAAAGATTTAGACAGAAGTAAAAGGGAAGAAGCATACAAAAAAATTAAGCTCCGAAGGTTAGCTGATGTCGATAAGTTGAATAAACTATACAATCATTTAGTTGGATTAAGAAATCAGGTTGCGCTTAATGCAGGCTTTGAAAACTATGTCACCTATACTTTTGTTTCTAAAGGTCGATTTGATTATGGTATAGCCGATTGCGAGCAGTTTCACGCTTCCATTGCCGGGGAAATAGTTCCAATACTTAACCAATTTGATTTGGAAAGAAAGCACGCGCTGAATTTAAACAGTTTAAAACCATGGGATACAGAAGTTGATATAAGTGGAAAGCCACCTTTAAAACCATTTGTAACAGGGCAGGAACTCATCGAAAAGACCATTACTTGTTTTAAACGTATACGTCCCTTTTTTGGTGAATGCCTTGAATTAATGAGAGATATGGGTCATTTGGACTTGGAATCAAAAAAAGGGAAGGCTCCCGGTGGATTTAATTACCCACTTTATGAAATAGGTTACCCTTTTATTTACATGAATTCAGTAGGTTCATTCAGAGACCTGGTTACCATGGTTCATGAAGGAGGTCATGCCATACATTCGGTTCTTACCAAAGACCTTGAGCTAACTGCTTTTAAAAGTTTTCCATCTGAAGTGGCAGAGCTTGCATCAATGAGTATGGAGCTGATTTCCATGGATCATTGGGACGTGTTTTTTGATGATAAAGAATCTTTGAAAAGAGCAAAAAGGGAACAACTTGAAAAAGTATTACAAACCTTGCCATGGGTTGCAACAATAGATAAGTTTCAGCATTGGGTTTATAACAATCCTAATCACAATTCGGAACAAAGAACAAAAGCATGGATTGAAATATACGATCAATTTGGCAGTAAGGTGATAGATTGGAGTGGTGAAGAAGCTGCTAAAGCTAATTTGTGGCAAAAACAGTTGCATCTATATGAAGTTCCTTTTTATTATATAGAATATGGTTTTGCTCAGTTAGGAGCTATAGCGATATGGCGTAATTATAAAAATAACCCTCAAAAAGCCTTGGATCAATATCAAGATGCCTTAAGTTTGGGCTATACTAAAACCTTGGGGGAAATCTACCAAACTGCAGGTATTAAATTTGATTTTAACCGAGCGTACGTTAAAGAATTAGCTGATTTTGTCAAGGAAGAATTAATTAAAATCGGACATTAATATTTATTACATAGTATCATTTTAATCAATTATTCGGGTTTTAAAATCAGTTTAATTTTTGGATGATTAAACAATAAAATAAAAATATAATTTATTGAAAATAAAATATTTATAGTTTTTATTTTAAGTTAATGTTTACATTTTTTTTACTAATTTCAATACAAGAATATATTAAGCATTTTAGATGACTGAACCACAAGGAAATTTTATCTTTTTGATGCCTAATTTAATCAGCAATAAATACTTATCTTTAGATTTTAATCATCCTTATGAGCTATGGAATTTAAGTTAAATACGATTGAAGAAGCAATAGAAGAAATAAAAGCCGGTAAGGTAATTATTGTTGTAGATGATGAAGATCGCGAAAATGAAGGCGATTTTGTAGTCGCTGCAAGGTCAATCACTCCTGAGATAATAAATTTTATGGCCACTCATGGACGTGGTTTAATATGCGCACCTTTAATTGAGGATAAGTGCAACGAACTTGGCTTAGAAATGATGGTTAGCTCAAACAATTCACTTTATGAAACTCCCTTTACAGTTTCAGTTGATCTAATAGGTCATGGATGTACTACCGGTATTTCTGCAAGTGATAGAGCAAAGACTATAAAAGCATTAATTGATCCAACTATAAAACCCGAAGAATTAGGTAAGCCAGGACATATTTTCCCTTTAAAAGCAAAAAGGGGTGGAGTATTGAGAAGAGCAGGTCATACTGAAGCAGCGATTGACTTGTCTCGACTGGCAGGATTTGAACCAGCGGGAGTTATTGTAGAAATAATGAATGAGGATGGCACAATGGCTCGTCTTCCTGATTTATTTGAAATAGCCAAGCGTTTCAATTTAAAACTTGTTTCAATAAAAGATCTAATTGCATACCGAATAAATAAGGAAACTCTAATTAAGAAGGAAGTAACAGTTGATTTACCAACAAATGTTGGAGATTTCAAATTAACTGCTTTTACTCAAACTACTACCGGACAGGAACATTTGGCATTGGTTAAAGGTACTTGGTCAGTTGATGAACCTGTTTTAGTAAGAGTTCACTCTTCCTGTATTACAGGAGATATTTTTGGTTCATGCAGATGTGATTGTGGTCCACAATTGCAACGAGCTATGGAAATTATTGAAAAGGAAGGTAAAGGGGTAATTGTTTATATGAACCAAGAGGGTAGAGGAATAGGTCTTATTAA
>CANHPJ010000057.1 GCA_947462515.1 Bacteroidota bacterium
CACTTGAAGCACCCGTTATTAATGCTACAGACTTAAAAACACTCATATATTTTAAAATTTCAACTATTTAAAAAATTAAGCTCAATCTAAAATTACTAGAATAGCAATTTAGCTTAAAAAATTAAAAATAATAACAAATCTCAAAGGGAATATCATTTCCTTTTTACTAGCCTACCTCTACTAATAATCAATTCCGGATTTTTAACCAAATCTAATCTCTCCAATGGATTTCCATTTATTAAAAGTAAGTCCGCCTTATAATTAACATCAACAAAACCAAAATCAGGTTTATCAAGAAACAATTTAGAATTCCCAAAAGTCGCACCTTTCAGAATCTGATAAGGACTAAGACCATATTCTTGCAATAATTCCATTTCCCTGTAATAATTACTTCCTGCATAAGTGCCAGGTAATGAGCTATCTGTACCAATCGAGATTTTAACTCCTTTTTGAGTAAGTAAATCAAAATTATACTTCAAAAAAGAATGTTTACTCGCGACATCATCAAAAAATGCAGAAAAAGCGTTGATGTTTTTATGCGAATAAAAAGTATTAGTAGATTGAAAAAAAAGTGGCTTGAGTATTTCCATCGGAACGAGTATAGAATCAAAGTGGCTTGGGACAAAAGTTCCTTTACGAATGTCATTCACGTTATTAAAAGCAGCTAAAGTATAAATCATCGGAACTTTTGAATCTGCAATAAATTGGGCTTGCTCATGAGTAAGTTTACCTCTCCATATACCATGTGCCAATACATCTGCGCCAGCATTAATAGCATCAATTGCATTTTGAGGACTGCCAACATGAACAAAAACCTTAAATCCAGCAAGATGTGACTCTTTAACCAACTCCTTTATCAAATCAAATGGCATTTGAGGAGAGCCGGGTGGAATTTCATCAACTATAATTTTGATATAATCAACATTTAATTTTTTGTATTTTATGACCAGATTTTTAGCCTCCTCGGGCTTATTTATAGTAGTATAAATTATATTGACCATTTTATTTAATGGCCAATAAAGCAATTCCTTGGTCAATGGGATTGGATGACTATTTTTGACTGTGATAGGAATATGCGTATGAAATATATCAGGGCCAGGGAATTTACCTTGGGCAATTTTTTTCTTAAAGCTTTCAAGACTGGTAGATATACCACCCAAATCATATATTGTAGTTATGCCAGAGTATAAGTATGCTGAAAGATTATATGCTTCATTGCCTTTGTAATTATCCCAAGGAAGGGAGCCGCTGCCGCTCAAATGCACATGAGCATCAATCAAACCAGGCATAAGAGTTTTATCTGTCCCGTCAATACTATAAACTTCTTTACTTGTTATGGGCACTGAATCACTTATAGATTGAATAAGTCCCTTTTTTAAGTAAACATGCTTATTTTTAATCAGCATACTATCAGTTCCATTGAAAATATTGACATTTCGAATCAAAACATCTACATAATCTTTTTCGAAAGAAACCATGCCTTCTTTTGAAACGCGAGGGGTGCAGGACAAAACAATAATACTTAAAAGTAATCCAATTATTTTTTTGTGTTTTCTCATCATTTCATTGAAGTTCACACTGACGTTAAATTGGAAAAACATCTCTTTTCCTTATAATAAGAGTCACAAAAGGCAAGCCAAATAAAACAAAGAAAAGTAAGTCAGTAACTGCTGTTTTTTAATACAAGCGATCATGAATATTGCTTTTGAAAAATTAAATATTGGCATCTCTATACTTTAAAAACTTGCTTTTTATTCAATATGGTAGGTTAGATTGCAAATCTGATTATTTCAAAAAATAAATTAATGTGTAGTGGTTTTTTTCCTGCAATTTAAAATTGGAATAAAAATGGCACTGTAACTCATAATTAAATGATGTATCGGTAAAAATGGAAACACCAGCATGGAAAGAATTTATAATTGAGACCGCTGAAATATCAAGATTTTCTGGTCGTTTCTTTAAGGAATGCTTCAGGCCACGCTATGAGATCTCAGAATTTTTAAGACAATGTTATTTTGTTGGATATAAATCATTAGCTTTAGTAGCAATCACCGCATTTATAATTGGTTTGGTGATAACGATTCAATCTAGACCGACACTGGTTGAATTCGGCGCAGAAGCATGGCTTCCAAAAATGGTTTCATTGTCATTAATCCGCGAAATTTCACCTATGGTTACTGCATTGATATGTGCGGGAAAGGTAGGGTCTGGAATGGGTGCTGAATTAGGATCAATGAGAGTGACCGAGCAAATTGATGCCATGGAAGTCTCAGGAACGAATCCATTTAAATATTTAGTGGTTACCAGGGTATTTGCTACCACATTAATGATCCCGGTATTAGCTGTTTTAGCAGATGCCATAGCACTTTATGGCGCATATCTTGGGGCGAATATTCGCGCAACATGGAGCTGGAATCTTTATTGGAATGTCGTTTTTGACACACTTGTTTATGGTGATCTGGTTCCTTCAATATTAAAAACCTTCTTTTTCGGGTTTTCAATCGGAATTATTGGTTGCTATAAAGGTTTTTTTACCAGCCATGGAACAGAAGGTGTTGGACATGCAGCAAATTCCTCCGTGGTAATAAGTTCACTAATCATATTTCTGTTAGATTTAATTGCAGTACAAATAATTGATCTTATGGGACTTACGTAAACTAAATAAAAATAAAATATCATAAAGAAATAAAAAAATCACATATGGAAAATGTCATTTCTGTTGAACTATTGAACAAGGGTTTTGACGAAAATCAGGTATTACAAAACTTCAGTGCGAATCTCTACAGAGGAGAAAATCTTGCCATTTTGGGCAGATCGGGTTCGGGAAAATCAGTTTTAATAAAATGTATTATAGGATTGATGAAGCCCGATTCAGGAATTATAAAAGTCTTGGGTAACGAGATAACGAAATTAAACGGTGGGGAATTAGACAAAATAAGAGCTAAAGTGGGTTTTTTATTCCAAAGCAATGCGCTGTATGACTCTATGACAGTGAGAGAAAACATTTTATTCCCATTGAGGCGACACACAAAAAACAAAACAAAAAAAGAAATAAATGAACTAATAATGGAAGCGTTAACCAATGTCGGGTTGGCACATACCATAAACATGATGCCTTCGGAGCTTTCAGGAGGAATGAAAAAAAGAATTTCGCTTGCAAGAACGTTAATCTTAAAGCCAGAAATTATTTTGTATGATGAACCGACAACTGGATTGGATCCAATTACAGGAAAGGAAATAAGTAAGTTAATCTTGGAAATTCAAAAGAAGTACAATACATCAGCCATGATTATTTCGCACGATATGAAAAACATCAAAATAACTTCAAATAGGATAATAGTGCTAATTGATGGGAAATGTCACACAGAGGGCAAATACGAAGAGCTTGAAAAATCTAATGACGAAAAAATAAAACTCTTTTTTGAATAGACATATGGAAAGCGAGGCATCAAGAAATGTTAAATTGGGAATTTTTGTTTTGAGTGGTTTAACGCTACTGATTTTTTCATTATATATCATAGGTAAAAACAAAAACATTTTTGAATCTACAATTTCTATCCATGCTAAATTTTATAATACAAGTGGTCTAATGACCGGGGATAATGTTAGACTTATGGGCATCAATATTGGTACGGTAAAAAAAATCGAATTACTGAGCGACACCATCGTGGACGTGGAGATGATAATCAACAAAAATGCTTCTAGTTTTATTAAAAACAACAGTGTAGCTAAGATTGGCACCGATGGGTTAATGGGGAATAGGCTTGTAAACATTGAGCCTGTGACTGAAAATTCAGAATTGATTGAAGATGGTGATCAATTGCCAACCTATAAAGCCATTGAAACATCCGAAATGCTTGAGACATTATTTGCAACAAACGAAAACATCAATGCCATTTCTTTCGATATAAAAGAAATAAGTGCCAAAATAAACAGTGAAAATTCCATGTGGAATATCCTATCTGATACCATTTTGAGAAACGACTTAAAAGCAACAATTGTCAGCATAAAAAACACAGGAAATAACACTGCACTTTTAAGCAAAAATTTAAATGAAATCACCCATGGAATAAAATCAGGAAAAGGTGTTTTTGGAATGCTGATAAATGACAACACTTTAACAGAAAATATAAAATCAAGTATGGCGAATTTAAAAAGCAGTTCCTATGAATTAAAAGATGTGACTAAAAATCTAAATGTAATGAGCAATAAAATTATAAAGTCAGAGGGAAGTATAGGAATGGCACTCAACGACACCAGTTTTGCAAATAACATGAGTGCTACCATGAAAAACCTGAATCAGGGATCTGCTTTGTTTTCAGAAAATATGGAGGCATTAAAACATAATTTCTTCTTAAAATCATATTTCAAGAAAAAAGAAAAAAACAAGTCTAAGGCAGGATGTGATTAGAAAAATGCAATCCGCATATTTCATTAATAATTTTATAAATAACCAATTCTTTCGAGTTATAAAAACCTTAGACTATGGTTTTTATAAGCGATCATATTGAATATTTTAATCCAATTAGCTCTGGAGTTTTTAGATTGAATAAATCTACGAAAACCTGAATTTATTCAAGAATACTTAGTCTTATTAAAACTCTCCTCTGATTAAAAACAATCTTAAAAATCTTAATTTATTTGGTGATACCGGTACCCAACAATTTTAGCATTTTAGCATGATCCAACAAAGCCCCAAAAAATGTAGGATTTGAATGGTAAGGAACACCATATTCTTCAGCAGTTTGTTTTACAATTTCCGAAATGTCTTTATAATGGACGTGGCAAATTCCAGGAAACAAATGATGTTCAATTTGAAAATTCAATCCACCTACAAACCAACTGAACCATTTACTTTTGGGAGCAAAATTCGTTGTATTCAAAAATTGATGTATGGCCCAGTTATTTTCAATTTTCCCATCATTTGGCACAGGAAATTCAGATGTTTCCATAATATGAGCCGGCTGAAAAATACATGCTAGTATTAGTCCTGCTGTTAAATGCATTATTAAATAGCCAAGAATTATTGTTGAAAATGAGACAGAAGTTAAATACCAGGGAAGAAAAAGTATATAAGAAAAATAAAATGTTTTTTGAAATATAAGCCATGTGATTTCTTTCTTTAAAGTAGTTCCCTGGCCTTTGAGTAGTCCCATTTTGTTATACTTGAGGGTTTGTTTTAAATCTTTTGCCAAGGACCAAAAAAGAGACATTAAACTATAGAAAAACCAAACATAATAGTGCTGATAGCGATGGTGTTTATAAAATTTATTTTGAGGAGAACACCTAAAAAATTTCTCGTGTGCAATGTCATCATCCAATCCATCTATATTAGTAAAAGTATGATGTAAAACATTATGCTGTATTTTCCAATTTACTGCAGAACCTCCCATAAAATCAAGGAGTCGACCCAAAACCATGTTTACATTTTTGCTATTGGAATAGGCTCCATGATTCGCATCATGCATGATAGATAAACCAATACCGGCCATCCCTAGTCCCATAATAAACCATAGTGATAAAAAAGTCCCCCCAGAATAAAGGTTAGTCAAAATAAAAACAAATGGCAGCAAGTATAGCAGCAGCATAAATACGGTTTTAACAACCATTTTGCTATTGCCCTTGGGAGATATATTGTGCTCAACAAAATGAGCGTTTACCCTATTTCTCATCGTAATAAAAAAATCGGATCGGTCTTTTTCTTGAAATCTTACGGGTTTAAACATAATCAGTTACAATTTTAACGTGCAATTATAAGGATAAAAAAAGGATTTTATGCGATGTTAAGTTTAATAAAACCTTACCAAACTAATAGTATTATAAACAAACTCAACCCAAATTGTTTATAACAAAGTGCATTTTCTTTAAAGGAAAGATTTAGTTTTACCTATGAAAATATTTTTAAATAGATTTGGCAAGAATTAACCTAGAAAAAGAATGGCAAAAATATTACCCATAACACTTAATTTTTTAAACGAATTAACGACTAACAACAATCGCGATTGGTTTAACGAACAAAAGAAAAATTATTTATTTGCACATGAAAACTTAATTGAATTTGCTCAAGAACTGCTTTTAGAAATGAAAAAGCATGACAATATTGAAACAGAGTCCGGTAAAAAGAGTCTCTTCAGAATATATAAGGACGTACGTTTTTCAGCAGACAAATCGCCCTATAAAACTCACATGAGTGGTTCATTTAAAAGGGCTACGAAACTATTGAGAGGTGGATATTATTTCCACATTCAACCAGGAGAGTCATTTATTGGAGGTGGTTTTTGGGGCCCTACATCGGAAGATCTGAAAAGATTAAGACAAGAAATAGGAGAAAATCCTGAGGAATTGAGGCAAATTATTTCAGAAAAAAGCTTCCTTAATAACTTTGAAACCTTAAAGGGTGAAAAGGTAAAAACAGCTCCTAAAGGTTTTCAAAAAGACCACCCGGCAATAGATTTAATTAGGCACAAACAATTTTTGCTAATCAAATCATTCACTGATGAGGAAGTTTTAAACTCCGATTTTTTAAGCAAAGTAAATCATGGATTTAAAAGTATGAGACCATTTTTAAACTATATGAGTGAAATTCTCTCAACAGATTCGAATGGAGAATCCCTTTACTAATCGTTGAAAAAGTAAACCTTTATAAAACAGAAAAGGTCATCCCAAATTTGGGATGACCTTTTCTATTGATTGACTAAAGTAATTATGCTCTTTTTACATTCACAGCATTCAAACCTTTTTTACCTTCTTTAAGATCAAATTTCACTTTATCTCCTTCTCTGATTTCATCAATTAGACCAGAAACATGCACAAAATATTCTTTGTCATCTTGGTTGTCTTTAATAAATCCGAATCCTTTAGTTTCATTAAAAAATTTTACAATTCCTTCTTTCATTACGCTGATGGTTTAATTAATTAAATATGATTTAAAATCTATCCCCTGATTTTCAAAAACAATACCAAAACTTTGAAATTGCGAAATACTTTGATTACTCAGAACATAAAGTGCAAAAGTAGTAATTTTAAGATACCAATCCGGTTTATGTGATTTTTTGTCTGTTATATCTTTGATGAATTGATTTGTTTTTTAGAAATTATATGAACCCTACATTTAAATGATCCATAAAAAGCATATGACATTAATCCCAAATACTCTTCAAAATCAAAGGTTAAGTCCCAAAACAGGAAAATAAATCTACAGATAGAGATCATAAACTGTTAATATTTCCTGAAATTCTTTTAAAACAAGGTCTTTATTATGTGGCATCATTTTTTGATTAAATTATTAAAAAACGATAAGATATTTATCCTTGGTGTTGGGATATCTTATTTAGAGTTTAAAATAATAATCAAAAAATAAAACTTAAACATGAAAACTTTAGTAATGATTCTGGGGTCAGCATTTTTCTTATCAAGTTGTGCAATGGTAAAAAGTCCTTTACTAGGAACTTTATATACTGATGTAAAAGCGCCATTAATAGCTACGAGTAATTCCGGGTCGGTTAAAGTGGGTTCTGCTGAGGCAACCTCAATATTAGGGATTGTAGCCACTGGAGATGCTAGTATTGATGCAGCTGCAAAATCAGCCGGAATAACAAAAATCCATCATGTTGACGAACATGTAACCAATATTCTTGGCATACTATCAACTTATAAAGTCGTGGTTTACGGGGAATAGTTGAATAAAAGGAATATTTTTTAACCTAGCTGATCAGATTCGTGTCTGTGGTGATTAATAACTGGTTTTAAACCCATTAGGCAAATTTTAAATGAGATACAGAGACTTGGTATTTTTAGATGATTTAAACGATCAAGAAAAAAACGCCACGATATTTAAACCGAGCATTTATAAATATGCTCGGTTTTTATTTAAGGCCATATTATTTTTTATAGTTTTTTCTTATCAGACAATATTCTGTTTGAAGGCTCAAAACATAGCAAAATTTTACACCTCTTCCATTCAGGAGAAAGGAACGCTGTATTATATTTTCCCGATGAAATTAAAAACCTGTAAAAATAATGAGGACTTTTTTTATGACTTTACTAGTTTAAGCTCTAAAGACTCTGTAAATGTCAACTTTTCATTTTATGAAAAACAAAAGCTAGTAATAGATAGCATATGCATAATGAATA